>JAFACP010000017.1 GCA_023425455.1 Pseudomonadota bacterium
CGCGCGCTCCACCTGGCGACGGGTGGCCTCGCTCATTGAACCGGCCACCACCAGGACCGGCAGCGCCTGCTGCTCCTGCATAAACAGCTCAACGGGAAGCGCATTAGCCAGCCCTGCCGCCCCCACCAGCAGCGGCGTCTGTTTCTGCTCGCAGACAGCCTGGGCAACCAGCGTCAAATCGCGATCTTCCACCGCATCCACCACCACCATGCACTCTCCCTGCCCGGACCAGCCATTCAGCAGGGCGCTGAGTCGTCCACGGCGCAGATCCGCCAGATGGACCTCATGCACCGGAACCGCGCTTTGCAGGGCAATCAGCTCGGCAATGCGCGACGAGGTAATTGGCGTTTTAGGATCGCTGGCAAATTCGGTCTCCAGAAGCGGAGTGCCATTGACGAGGCAGAGCCCTCCCTGGGTGGTACGACCGGCGGAAGGGATCGCCGCCGCAATGACCGCGAGCCGGTGCCCACTGGCCCGCATCGCGGCCGCCACCTCGGCGCCGACGTTACCGCGAAAGGTCGAGTCAATTTTTTTATACACCGCGGGTGTATCAGCCACTCCGCACCAAGGCGCCAGGGCGTCGCACACCGTCTTAGCGGCTTCGCCAGCCGGTATCGCCCGGCTTTCGGTATTGACGATCAGCACGTCCGCGCGGCGAGAAGGTTTCTGCGCGGTACTGAGCATCACCTCGGTGCGCGCCCCTTTTTTGGCCAGCTGTACGCCGGTATCGTTCGCCCCGGTGAAGTCATCGGCAATGACGATCATTTTCATGCATTTTTCTCCTGAGAGAGCTGACGGGCCTGCCGCTTCGCCACCCATGAGGTCAGGAGGGGCGTAAGGATCGCCGTGGTGATCACCGAGGCGGCAATCAACGGCGCGGCGGCGGCGGCAACAGACGCCAGAGACGGGTCGGCCTGCGCGATTGCCAGCGGCGTCGCCACGGCGTTGCCTGCGGTACTGGATGCGGCTGCCCCCGCAATCCCGGTTCCGCCCACTAAACGATCGGCACGGATGTTGAAGAAGCCGCCAACGAAGGTGGTCAATACGCCAAGCAGGATGCCGGCAAGACCGCCCTGCAGCAGCATCTCCAGGTTAATCCCGGCCCCCAGCGCAAAGGCGAAGAACGGAATGAGCAGCGGTCCCCCTTTGGTCAGAAAGTCACGCATACTGGCATCAAGATTACCGAGGATCATGCCAACCACCAGCGGCACGAGCACCGCCACCAGCGCCATAAGCGGAATGTTGGCCATCCCTGCCGCCCCCAGCGCGATCATGGTAAAGAACGGGCCATCGTTAAGAGACAGGATGGAGATCGCGCCAACGTCACGTTCGTTGCCAAACTCCCCCACCAGCGCGGCATACAGCCCGCCGTTGGAATTGCTCATCGCCGCAATAATCGCCACACCGCTCAGGCCGAAAATACCTTCAGCGCCGAACAGATGTTCAACTCCCAGACCGAGGGCGATTGCGATGAGCAGCTTGGTCAGCGTGATCGTGCCGCCCTGCAGCAAAGCCCGCGGCGCGGCCTTCACGCTGATCCCCGCCCCCATGCAGAGGAGGAAAGCGCCAATCAACGGCGCGGCGCCATTTTTAAACAGTGCGGTGGTAAACCCGCCAATCTGCAACGCCTGAGGCGCAAACGTATTGATGACTGCGCCGATGACCAGCGGCACGACCATCATGCCGCCTGGAACTCGCTCAATTGTCTTCTTGATGTTCATGTCGCTCCACCTGCTGTTATTATGATTAAATAAAATCACATTGATTATATTTAATCAAGAGAAAGGGACAATCGCGTCAGATCACAGTTTTAAAATGATCATAAAAAATCAAATAATCATTCCGATGAAAAAAAAGCCGGAGCATGAGCCCCGGCCTGCGTTGATGGGTGACGACTACGCTTTACCGATAAATTCCCGATACGCGGCCACCACCTGAAGAAAGTCCTCTACGCCGCAGAGGGAAAGGCTCTCTTCGTCGTAATAGCTCATCCCCTCTTCCATTTCGTCGCCCGAGAACTCCAGCTGGTTGGCACGCACCATAACCTCTTCGCCATCCATCCACAGCGTGTATTCGTGACCGGCACGTTGCCAGGAGCGCTCGCTGCCTTTTACCGTCTTCGCCGCCTGCTCGACTTCGTCCAGCAGGTTCAGGTTCTCTTTAACCTCTTCGTTAAACCAGTGTCCAACGGCTTCGTGGCCCATCGACATACGCACTTTCACCACTCCGGTGATGTCGCGCAGAAATTCGTAATCCATAGTGTTTTCCTCTGCAAAGCCATTCCGTTAATTATCGCAGCAGAGAGGAAGAAAAAAAGCGTGGCAGGTGGGAGGAATGAAAATAAAACCCCTCTCCCGACGGGAGAGGGGGGTTGCCTTACACTGCAGTCTGGAAAATAACCCCGTCCGCTTTCTCAGTGTACTGAGAGAGCTGGTCGAAGTTCAGATAGCGGTAGGTATCCACCGCGGTCTTGTCCACCTGAGCGATAAAGGTCTGGTACTCTTCCGGCGTCGGCAGTTTGCCGATCAGCGCAGCCACCGCCGCCAGCTCCGCAGATGCCAGATAGACGTTTGCACCGGTACCGAGACGGTTCGGGAAGTTACGGGTTGAGGTCGATACCACGGTTGCACCGTCCGCCACGCGCGCCTGGTTACCCATACACAGGGAGCAGCCAGGAATCTCAATACGCGCCCCGCTCTTGCCAAACACGCTGTAGTAGCCCTCTTCCGTCAGCTGCGCCGCGTCCATACGGGTAGGCGGAGCCACCCACAGACGGGTCGGCAGCTGGCCTTTGTGGGTATCCAGCAGCTTACCGGCAGCACGGAAGTGACCGATATTGGTCATGCAGGAGCCGATAAACACTTCGTCAATCTTGTCGCCCTGGACGTCAGAGAGCAGACGCGCATCGTCCGGATCGTTCGGCGCGCAGAGAATTGGCTCTTTGATATCCGCCAGATCGATGTCGATCACCGCCGCGTATTCCGCGTCGGCATCGGCTTCGAGCAGCTGCGGATCCGCCAGCCATTTTTCCATGCCCTGGATACGGCGCTCCAGAGTACGACGATCGCCGTAGCCTTCCGCGATCATCCACTTCAGCAGCACAATGTTGGAGGTGAGGTACTCTTCGATCGGCGCCTGGTTCAGCTTGATGGTACAGCCTGCGGCGGAACGCTCAGCAGAGGCATCCGTCAGTTCAAACGCCTGCTCCACTTTCAGATCCGGCAGACCTTCAATCTCCAGAATGCGGCCAGAGAAGATGTTTTTCTTGCCTTTCTTCTCAACGGTCAGCAGACCCTGTTTGATGGCATACAGTGGGATAGCATGCACCAGGTCACGCAGGGTGATCCCCGGCTGCATTTTGCCCCTGAAGCGCACCAGCACGGACTCCGGCATATCCAGCGGCATCACGCCGGTCGCCGCCGCAAACGCCACCAGACCGGAACCTGCCGGGAAGGAGATGCCGATTGGGAAACGGGTATGGGAGTCGCCACCGGTGCCAACGGTATCCGGCAGCAGCATGCGGTTCAGCCAGGAGTGGATCACCCCGTCGCCCGGACGCAGGGAGACGCCGCCACGGTTCATAATGAAGTCAGGCAGGGTGTGATGGGTGGTGACGTCAACCGGCTTCGGATAGGCCGCGGTGTGGCAGAAAGACTGCATCACCAGATCGGAAGAGAAGCCCAGGCACGCCAGGTCTTTCAGTTCATCACGGGTCATTGGGCCGGTGGTGTCCTGAGAACCCACGGAGGTCATCTTCGGCTCGCAGTAGGCCCCCGGACGGATACCCGCTACGCCGCAGGCGCGACCAACCATTTTCTGCGCCAGAGAGAAACCGCGGCTGCTTTCCGCCACGTCTTTCGCCTGACGGAACACATCGCTGTGCGGCAGACCCAGCGCTTCGCGCGCTTTGGTGGTCAGGCCGCGACCGATGATCAACGGAATACGGCCACCGGCGCGTACCTCATCAACCAGCACGTCGGTTTTCAGCTCGAAGCTCGCCAGCAGTTCGTTGGTTTCGTGGTTACGCACTTCGCCTTTGAACGGATAGACGTCAATCACGTCGCCCATGTTCAGGTTGCTGACGTCCACTTCAATTGGCAGCGCGCCCGCATCTTCCATGGTGTTGAAGAAGATAGGTGCGATTTTACCGCCAAGGCACAGGCCGCCGCCGCGTTTATTTGGCACATGCGGGATGTCATCACCCATGAACCACAGCACGGAGTTGGTAGCCGATTTACGGGAAGAGCCGGTCCCGACGACGTCGCCGACGTAGGCCAGCGGGAACCCTTTTTGCGCAAGACTTTCGATCTGCTTGATCGGGCCGACAACGCCTGGCTGATCCGGCGCAATACCTTCACGGGCGTTTTTCAGCATCGCCAGCGCGTGCAGCGGGATATCAGGACGCGACCACGCATCCGGTGCCTGAGAGAGGTCATCGGTGTTGGTTTCGCCGGTCACTTTAAAGACGGTAACGGTAATTTTTTCAGCAAGCTGAGGACGGTTCAGGAACCATTCGGCATCAGCCCAGGACTGCATAACCTGCTTCGCGTAGACGTTGCCCGCTTTGGCTTTCTCTTCGACATCGTAGAAGTTATCGAACATCAGCAGCGTAGAGGAGAGCGCTTTCGCGGCAATCGGAGCCAGCGTGTCGTTATCCAGCGCGTCAATCAGCGGGTGAATGTTGTAACCACCCTGCATGGTGCCGAGCAGTTCAATCGCTTTTTCAGGAGTAACCAGTGGGGAGGTTGCTTCGCCTTTGGCAATGGCAGCAAGGAATCCGGCTTTTACGTAGGCAGCTTCATCTACGCCAGGCGGTACACGGTTGATCAACAGATCTAACAGGAATTCTTCTTCACCCGCGGGCGGGTTCTTCAGCAGCTCGACGAGCGCGGCCATTTGGGTTGCATCTAACGGTTTGGGTACAATTCCCTCGGCGGCACGTTCTGCTACGTGCTTACGGTATTCTTCTAGCACGACGGTTCTCCTCGCTCTCATTGTCATATTACGGCATACACGATGTGTATTGGGCGATTCTCTTCACGCTCCTGTGAGACAGCAGTTTAGTAGGGTAAATGCCCGATACCGCGTCGGGCAGCATAGCAGGATTTCTGCACAGTGTTAATCTGTTTACAAAAAAGCAACATTAAAAATTGGCTGAATCGTTAAGGATGGTATAGCCGCGGTCGGGGTGCGTTATCCGCGGTGACGGGTCGCGGCGCTGGGGCGCTCCCTGCCCTGATTGACGCGCATAAAAAAAGCGGCCCGGGGCCGCTTTCTCATAGGGTAAGGTTCGCTTATTTCTTTTTCGCTTTCGCGTTTGGCAGGTCAGTAATGCTGCCTTCAAACACTTCAGCCGCCAGACCCACAGACTCATGCAGCGTCGGGTGAGCGTGGATGGTCAGCGCGATATCTTCTGCGTCACAGCCCATTTCGATAGCCAGACCGATTTCACCCAGCAGCTCGCCGCCGTTGGTGCCGACAATCGCCCCACCGATTACGCGGTGAGTCTCTTTGTCGAAGATAAGCTTCGTCATACCATCTGCGCAGTCGGAGGCGATAGCACGGCCAGAAGCAGCCCACGGGAAGGTGGCGGTTTCATAGCTGATGCCTTTCTCTTTCGCTTCTTTCTCGGTCAGACCCACCCATGCAACTTCTGGCTCGGTGTAGGCGATAGATGGGATCACTTTCGGATCGAAGTAGTGTTTCTGGCCGGCGATAACTTCAGCGGCAACGTGACCTTCGTGAACACCTTTGTGCGCCAGCATTGGCTGACCGACGATATCGCCGATAGCAAAGATGTGCGGCACGTTGGTGCGCAGCTGTTTGTCAACGCGGATAAAGCCACGGTCGTCCACTTCCACGCCTGCTTTACCGGCGTCGAGGTTTTTACCGTTCGGCACACGGCCGATAGCAACCAGCACGGCGTCATAACGCTGTGGTTCTGATGGCGCTTTTTTGCCTTCCATGGAAACGTAAATACCGTCTTCTTTCGCTTCAACGGCAGTCACTTTGGTTTCCAGCATCAGGTTGAATTTCTTGCTGATGCGTTTGGTGAAGACTTTTACGATGTCTTTGTCTGCAGCCGGGATAACCTGGTCGAACATTTCAACCACGTCGATATCTGAGCCCAGCGCATGATACACGGTGCCCATTTCCAGACCGATGATACCGCCGCCCATCACCAGCAGGCGTTTCGGTACGGTTTTCAGCTCCAGCGCATCGGTGGAATCCCACACGCGCGGATCTTCATGTGGAATGAACGGCAGTTCGATTGGGCGAGAGCCTGCCGCGATAATCGCGTTGTCGAAGTTGATCACGGTTGTACCGTTTTCGCCTTCCACTTCCAGGGTGTTCGCACCGGTAAATTTACCCAGACCGTTAACCACTTTCACTTTACGGCCTTTGGCCATGCCAGCCAGACCGCCGGTCAGCTGAGTGATAACTTTCTCTTTCCAGGTACGAATTTTGTCGATATCGGTTTTCGGCTCGCCGAAGACGATACCGTGTTCAGCCAGCGCTTTGGCTTCTTCGATAACTTTTGCTACGTGCAGCAGAGCTTTAGAAGGGATACAACCGACGTTCAGACAAACACCACCGAGGGTGCTGTAACGTTCTACGATGACGGTTTCCAGACCTAAATCAGCGCAACGGAAGGCAGCAGAGTAACCTGCCGGGCCTGCCCCAAGTACCACGACCTGAGTTTTGATTTCAGTACTCATCATGACCTCTTATTGATTTCCGGCGGTCCAGGTACTTGTCGCCCTTCATCCACCGGGACGTTCTATCCGCCCGCAGTTTACAAAATTGTTAACAATTTTGAAACAACAAACGGTTCACGAATTATCGCTTTCGCTAATAACCTCACAAACCACATGAGATTAACAGAAAAAAGCCGGCCGACTGGCCGGCTTTTCGATTACATCACCAGGCGGCGAATATCGCTCAGGGTGTTGTTGATGATGGTAATGAAACGCGCACCATCAGCACCGTCGATCACGCGGTGGTCGAAGGACAGAGAGATTGGCATCATCAGACGCGGCATGAACTCTTTGCCATTCCACACCGGCTCCATCGCGGATTTGGACACACCGAGGATAGCCACTTCCGGCGCGTTAACAATCGGCGCGAAGTGGGTGGTACCCAGGCCGCCGATGCTGGAGATGGTGAAGCAACCGCCCTGCATTTCGCCAGCAGTCAGCTTGCCATCACGCGCTTTTTTGGAGATGGTGGTCAGTTCACGGGACAGCTCAGTGATGCTCTTCTTGTTCACGTCTTTAAAGACCGGAACAACCAGACCATTTGGCGTATCCACCGCAACACCGATGTTGATGTATTTCTTCAGCGTCAGCTTCTGGCCATCTTCGGACAGGGAGCTGTTGAAGCGTGGCATCTGTTCCAGAGCCGCAGCAACCGCTTTCATGATGAAGACCACTGGGGTGAATTTCACGTCCAGTTTACGCTTCTCAGCTTCGGCGTTCTGCTGTTTACGGAACGCTTCCAGATCGGTGATATCGGTTTTGTCGAAGTGGGTAACGTGCGGGATCATCACCCAGTTACGGCTCAGGTTGGCACCGGAGATTTTCTGGATACGGCCCAGTTCCACTTCTTCGATTTCGCCGAACTTGCTGAAGTCCACTTTCGGCCATGGCAGCATGCCCGGGATACCGCCACCAGCGGCAGCAGCAGGTGTCGCTTCAGCGCGTTTCACCGCATCTTTCACATACGCCTGAACGTCTTCGCGCAGGATACGACCTTTACGACCGGTGCCTTTTACTTTCGCCAGGTTCACACCGAACTCGCGCGCCAGACGACGGATCAGCGGAGTCGCATGGACGTAAGCGTCGTTTTCAGCGAACTCAGATTTGCCTTCTGCTTTTGCAGCAGGCGCCGCAGCAGGTTTAGCGGCCTGCGCCGGTGCAGCAGCAGGAGCCGGAGCCGCGGCGGCCGGAGCAGCTGCAGGCGCAGCGCCTTCCACTTCAAAGACCATGATCAGCGAGCCGGTAGACACTTTATCGCCGGTGCTGATTTTGATCTCTTTAACAACACCCGCGAACGGCGCAGGCACTTCCATAGACGCTTTGTCGCCTTCAACGGTGATCAGTGACTGCTCAGCGGCAACCTTGTCGCCCACTTTCACCATCACTTCGGTCACTTCAACTTCGTCACCGCCGATGTCAGGTACGTTAACGTCTTTCGCGCCTGCAGCAGCAGGTGCCGCGGCCGCTGGAGCCGCTGCCTCAGCTGGAGCTGCAGCCGGTGCAGCACCGACCACGTCGAAGACCATGATCAGTGAGCCGGTAGAGACTTTGTCGCCGGTGCTGATTTTGATCTCTTTCACCACGCCCGCGAACGGAGCCGGGACTTCCATAGAGGCTTTGTCGCCTTCTACGGTGATCAGCGACTGTTCAGCCGCGACGCTGTCGCCGACTTTAACCATGATCTCGGTGACTTCAACTTCGTCGCCGCCGATATCAGGCACGTTGACCTCTTTCGCTGCCGCAGCAGCTGCTGGTGCAGCGGCTGGAGCGGCTTCTTTCTTCTCTTCCTGCGCAGGTGCAGCAGCTGCTGCACCGTCGGCGGAATCGAAAATCATGATCAGTTTGCCGGTCTCGGTTTTATCGCCAACAGAGACTTTGATCTCTTTAACGATGCCAGCCTGAGGAGACGGGACTTCCATAGAGGCTTTGTCGCCTTCTACGGTGATCAGCGACTGTTCAGCTTCAACCTTGTCGCCCACTTTGACCAGGATCTCGGTGATTTCAACTTCATCAGCCCCGATGTCCGGTACATTGATTTCGATAGCCATTATTCTTTTACCTCTTACGCCAGACGCGGGTTAACTTTTTCTGCATCGATGTTGAATTTGGTAATTGCTTCCGCAACCACTTTCTTATCGATTTCGCCACGTTTAGCCAGTTCGCCCAGTGCTGCTACCACCACGTAGGAAGCATCAACTTCGAAGTGGTGACGCAGGTTTTCGCGGCTGTCAGAACGACCGAAGCCGTCAGTACCCAGTACGCGATAATCATCCGCAGGTACGTAAGTACGAACCTGCTCAGCGAACAGTTTCATATAGTCAGTAGACGCTACCGCTGGCGCGTCATTCATCACCTGAGCGATGTACGGAACGCGTGGCGTTTCCATTGGGTGCAGCATGTTCCAGCGCTCACAATCCTGGCCATCACGCGCCAGTTCAGTGAAGGAGGTAACAGAGTACACGTCGGAGCCCACACCGTAGTCGTTCGCCAGGATCTGCGCTGCTTCACGGACGTGACGCAGGATAGAACCGGAGCCCAGCAGCTGAACTTTACCTTTGCTACCGTCGAGGGTTTCGAGTTTGTAGATACCTTTACGGATACCTTCCTCGGCACCTGCTGGCATTGCCGGCATGTGGTAGTTTTCGTTCAGCGTGGTGATGTAGTAGTAAATGTTCTCTTGTGCTTCACCGTACATGCGCTGCAGACCATCATGCATGATGACAGCCACTTCGTACGCGTAAGACGGGTCGTAAGAGATACAGTTAGGGATAGTCAGAGACTGAATGTGGCTGTGACCATCTTCGTGCTGCAGACCTTCACCGTTCAGCGTCGTACGACCGGAAGTTCCCCCTACCAGGAAGCCGCGAGCCTGCTGGTCGCCAGCCTGCCAGCACAGGTCACCGATACGCTGGAAACCGAACATGGAATAGTAGATATAGAACGGGATCATCGGCAGGTTGTTGGTGCTGTATGAGGTCGCAGCAGCCAGCCAGGATGCGCCTGCGCCCAGCTCGTTGATACCTTCCTGCAGAATCTGACCTTTCTCATCTTCTTTGTAGTAGGCAACCTGCTCACGGTCCTGCGGGGTGTACTGCTGACCGTTAGGGCTGTAAATACCAATCTGACGGAACAGACCTTCCATACCGAAAGTACGCGCTTCGTCAGCGATGATTGGCACCAGACGATCTTTGATCGACTTGTTCTTCAGCATCACGTTCAGGGCACGAACGAAAGCGATAGTGGTAGAGATCTCTTTGTTCTGCTCTTCCAGCAGCTGAGAGAAGTCTTCCAGCGCCGGCAGTTCCAGCTTCTCGGTGAAGTTAGGCTGACGAGCTGGCAGGTAGCCTTTCAGCGCCTGACGACGTTCGTGCAGGTACTTGTGCTCTTCAGATCCTTCCGGGAAAGTGAGGTAAGAGAGGTTTTCGACCTGCTCATCGGTTACCGGAACGTTGAAACGGTCGCGGATATAACGCACGCCGTCCATGTTCATTTTCTTAACCTGGTGAGCGATGTTTTTACCTTCTGCGGTATCACCCATGCCGTAACCTTTGATGGTGTGGGCCAGGATTACAGTCGCTTTACCTTTGGTTTCCTGCGCTTTTTTCAGTGCAGCGTAGACTTTCTTCGGATCGTGACCGCCACGGTTAAGAGCCCAGATCTGCTCGTCAGTCCAGTCAGCAACCAGCGCTGCGGTTTCCGGATATTTGCCGAAGAAGTGCTCACGCACGTAGGCACCGTCTTTCGATTTGAAGGTCTGGTAGTCGCCGTCAACGGTTTCGTTCATCAGCTGGATCAGCTTGCCGCTGGTGTCTTTACGCAGCAGCTCATCCCAACGACCGCCCCACATCACTTTGATCACGTTCCAGCCGGCGCCTGCGAAGATGCCTTCCAGTTCGTTGATGATCTTGCCGTTACCGGTTACCGGACCATCCAGACGCTGCAGGTTACAGTTGATGATGAAGCACAGGTTGTCCAGCTTCTCACGGGTGGCGATGGTGATCGCACCTTTCGATTCTGGCTCATCCATCTCGCCGTCGCCCAGGAAGGCGTAAACGGTCTGCTCAGAGGTGTCTTTCAGACCACGGTGTTCCAGATATTTCAGGAATTTAGCCTGATAAATCGCGCCAATTGGACCCAGACCCATTGATACGGTCGGGAACTGCCAGAACTCAGGCATCAGTTTAGGGTGCGGGTAAGAAGAGAGACCTTTACCGTGAACTTCCTGACGGAAGTTGTTCATCTGCTCTTCAGTCAGACGACCTTCCAGGAACGCACGTGCGTAGATGCCCGGAGAGATGTGGCCCTGGAAGTACACCAGGTCGCCGCCGTCTTTCTCGTTGGCCGCACGGAAGAAGTGGTTGAAACACACTTCGTAAACGGTCGCGGAAGACTGGAAGGATGCCATGTGGCCGCCCAGCTCCAGATCTTTTTTGGATGCGCGCAGAACGGTCATGATGGCGTTCCAGCGGATTGCAGAACGAATGCGGCGTTCCAGATCCAGATTGCCCGGGTATTCCGGTTCGTCTTCAACGGCAATCGTGTTTACGTAGTTGCTAGCCCCTGCACCTGTAGCTACTTTCACGCCGCCTTTGCGGGCTTCAGAAAGCAGCTGATCAATCAGATACTGAGCGCGCTCAACACCTTCTTCACGGATGACCGATTCGATCGCCTGTAGCCAGTCGCGAGTTTCGATCGGATCCACGTCATTTTGGAGACGTTCTGACATGGGGGTATTCCTTATCTATCTAATACGTTGATTTGTCTGGAACCTGTCCCATTGTATTTTCGCCGGAAAACACAATAAGACAGGTTCTGCGTTTAGTTGCCGCGCTCTAAAAAACCCCGGCGCTTAATGCTTTCGTTGCTGTATGCGGCGTAATGAACGTTCGCGACGCGATTGTTCACGGCTGCGGTCCAGCAAGATTTCCTCAATGAAAGCCAGATGTCGGTGCGACGCTTCGCGCGCCTGCTCCGGTTCCCCGGCCATTATCGCCTCGAATACTCGGGTGCGATGGTTGCTTACCAGTGGGAGCATTTCCCGACGGGCATACAACAATTCAAAATTCTGACGAACGTTCTGGGCCAGCATCGGCTCCATGCAGCGTAGCAGATGGAGGAGCACCACATTGTGTGCCGCTTCGGTGACGGCGATTTGATACTGGACGACGGCATCGGACTCGGCGTCTAAGTCGCCGGACTGCTGTGCCCGTTCAATGGCCTGATGCAGCTCGCGGATACGCACGCGATCTTCATCAGTGCTGCGAAGCGCCGCGTAATACGCCGCGATACCTTCAAGCGCGTGACGGGTTTCAAGCAGGTCAAACTGGGATTCAGGGTGGTCAGAGAGAAGTTCTACCAGCGGGTCGCTGAAGCTCTGCCACAGGCTGTTTTGCACAAAGGTTCCGCCGCCCTGGCGACGAAGCAACAGGCCCTTTGCTTCGAGACGTTGAATCGCCTCACGCAGAGAGGGACGGGAAACGTCGAACTGTTTTGCCAGCTCGCGTTCAGGCGGAAGTTTTTCACCCGGGCGCAGTGTCCCCTCGAGGATCAAAAACTCCAGCTGCTGCTCAATCACATCGGATAGTTTTGGTTGGCGAATTTTGCTGTAGGCCATATTCCCTGTCTTACGCCTTTTTGCCCGGAGTCAATTGGTCTTACCAATTTCAAGTTCGTATCGCTAAAGTAACAAAGTATTCACCTTCTGTCCATATTGGTTTTGATTGAAATCAGTAAACCCTGCACATTTTAACAACCCTACAGAAATAACGTTTCAGAAATGTAACTTTGCACAAATGAGTTGATTACCCATAAAGAGGCAGTTTTAACTTTAATGAAACGCGCATTTGTGCAATCTGAAGCGATTCAACAAAGTAAATAATGAAATTTCGCCCACTTATGACGCATTTCTATTCTATAGATCGTGGTGTGAAGCTATTTCGGGGTTATTTACAAATGCTCTCTTTTTACTCAACCCGTCATCATCCCTTCACAAAGCAGGTGCATTCGCCGGCGCTTATCACTATTCTGGCAGCAACGGAAGTCATCTCCGCTTTTTTCGGCACGCTTGGCCGTAAAGAAATAAATACAGAAATGGATTTTCATAATTACACACGCTTCAGCGTGAACATAACAACCACACACGAGGTTTCAGATGGAAGCTCAACAGCATGGCGACCAGCTAAAGCGCGGCCTTAAAAACCGCCATATTCAGCTCATCGCTCTGGGTGGCGCTATTGGTACTGGCCTGTTTCTGGGCAGCGCATCCGTTATTCAGTCGGCCGGTCCGGGAATTATTCTCGGCTACGCCATTGCGGGCTTTATTGCCTTTCTGATTATGCGTCAGTTAGGGGAGATGGTCGTTGAAGAGCCGGTCGCCGGTTCGTTTAGCCACTTTGCCTATAAATACTGGGGCAGTTTCGCGGGCTTTGCATCGGGCTGGAACTACTGGGTCCTGTACGTCCTGGTTGCCATGGCTGAACTGACCGCCGTCGGAAAGTACATTCAGTTCTGGTATCCGGACATCCCGACCTGGGTCTCCGCAGCCGCCTTCTTCGTGCTGATTAACGCCATCAACCTGACCAACGTCAAAGTCTTCGGCGAGATGGAGTTCTGGTTCGCCATCATCAAAGTGATCGCCGTTGTGGCGATGATTATCTTTGGCGGCTGGCTGCTGTTCAGCGGCAACGGCGGCCCGCAGGCTACCGTGCGCAACCTGTGGGAACAGGGCGGCTTCTTGCCACACGGTATGACCGGTCTGGTGATGATGATGGCGATCATTATGTTCTCTTTCGGCGGCCTGGAGCTGGTCGGGATCACCGCAGCAGAAGCGGATAACCCGGAACAGAGCATCCCGAAAGCCACCAACCAGGTTATCTACCGTATTCTGATCTTCTATGTGGGTTCACTGGCGGTGCTGCTCTCTCTTCTGCCGTGGACGCGCGTAACCGCAGACACCAGCCCGTTTGTTCTCATTTTCCATGAGCTTGGCGACACCTTCGTGGCAAATGCGCTGAATATTGTGGTACTGACGGCGGCACTGTCGGTCTATAACAGCTGCGTTTACTGCAACAGCCGTATGCTGTTCGGCCTGGCTCAGCAGGGCAACGCGCCAAAAGCGCTTCTCAACGTCGACAAACGCGGCGTGCCGGTCAATACCATTCTGGTTTCCGCTGTCGTCACCGCGCTGTGCGTCCTGATTAACTACCTGGCCCCCGAGTCTGCCTTCGGTCTGCTGATGGCGCTGGTGGTTTCCGCTCTGGTCATCAACTGGGCGATGATTAGCCTGGCGCACATCAAGTTCCGTCGCGCCAAACAGCAGCAGGGTGTGACCACGCGCTTCCCGGCGTTGCTCTATCCGCTGGGCAACTGGGTTTGCCTGCTGTTTATGGCAGCGGTGCTGGTCATCATGCTGCTCACCCCCGGGATGGCGATCTCCGTTTATCTGATCCCGGTCTGGATAGTCATTCTCGGCGTTGGCTATCTGTGTAAGCAGAAGAAAAACAACACCGCGAAAGCCCACTGACGACCCCCTCCTCTTCGCTGTGCCCGCGTTGCGGGTACAGCATGTTGTTACCTTCCTCACAAATTATTTCCTACAGCAAATTTCTCCATATCACCGCCTTTATATTGCAACGCATATATTCGTTAGTCAGAGAATAATTCTCTCCATACCGTTACTCGGAGAGCTGTCGATGGATAACAACAAACTATCAGTAAGAGAAAAGATCGGCTATGGGATGGGCGATGCAGGATGCAATATCATCTTTGGCGCCATCATGTTGTTTGTTAACTATTTTTATACGGATATATTTGGCCTTGCGCCTGCACTGGTGGGTGTTTTGCTGCTTTCGGTACGCGTTATCGACGCGGTTACTGACCCCATTATGGGCGCAATCGCTGACCGTACCCGCAGCAAATATGGTCGCTTTCGTCCATGGCTGCTGTGGATTGCCTTCCCCTACGCGCTGTTCAGCATTCTGATGTTTACCACCCCGGAATGGAGCTACAGCAGCAAAGTTATCTATGCTTTCGTCACCTATTTCCTGCTTTCACTGACCTATACCGCCATCAACATCCCCTACTGCTCTCTCGGCGGGGTGATAACGAACGACCCCAAAGAGCGTGTCGCCTGTCAGTCTTACCGCTTCGTGCTGGTGGGGATCGCCACGCTGCTGCTGTCACTGACGCTGCTGCCGATGGCCGACTGGTTTGGCGGAGAGAACAAAGCGAAAGGCTACCAGATGGCCATGACCGTTCTGGCGCTGATTGGCACCTGCATGTTCCTGTTCTGCTTCGCCACCGTTCGTGAGCGGGTTCGTCCGGCGGTTCAAACCCATGATGAGCTGAAAAACGACCTGAAAGACGTGTGGAAAAATGACCAGTGGGTACGCATTCTGCTGCTGACCCTGTGCAACGTCTGCCCCGGTTTTATCCGCATGGCGGCGACCATGTATTACGTCACCTGGGTGATGGGCCAAAGCACGCAATTCGCCACCCTGTTTATTAGCCTTGGTGTGGTCGGCATGATGTTCGGCAGTATGCTGGCGAAAGTGCTGACCGACCGCTGGTGCAAGCTGAAGGTCTTTTTCTGGACCAACATCGCGCTGGCGATCTTCTCCTGTGCATTCTATTTCTTCGACCCGCAAGCCACCGTTACCATTGTGGTGCTGTACGTGCTGTTAAATATCCTGCACCAAATTCCGTCCCCGCTGCACTGGTCGCTGATGGCGGATGTTGATGACTATGGCGAGTGGAAAACCGGTAAACGCATCACCGGGATCAGCTTCTCTGGCAATATCTTCTTCCTCAAGCTGGGGCTGGCGATTGCCGGGGCGATGGTTGGCTTCCTGCTCTCCTGGTACGGCTATGACGCCGGCGCAAAAGCGCAGAGCCCGGCGGCGCTTAACGGCATTGTTCTGCTCTTTACCATTATTCCGGGAGTGGGGTATCTCATTACCGCCGGGGTGGTTCGCCTGTTGAAAGTGGACCGCGAACTGATGAAACAGATTCAGGACGATCTGGAAAAACGTCGCGCTAATTATCGCGAACTGAACGACTATCAGGAACTGAAAGTCGCCGGGACTAAATAAGGAAAGTCGAATGCAAACCTGGCCTAATCCATTTATTGAACAACGCGCCGATCCCTATAT
>JAFACP010000250.1 GCA_023425455.1 Pseudomonadota bacterium
CAGGGTGACCTGATGGTGTCCGGTAAGGCGCCAGGCGCAGGTCAGCCCGGCGATGCCGCTGCCGATAATCGCGATCTTCATGGGCGTACCAACCTGCGCAGCAGCGTGCGCTGTAAAGGGGCCGGAAGCGCCGCCAGCAGGCGCAGGATCAGGCTGAAACCTGTCGGGAAGGCGATATGGCGTTGACCTTTTTCAAGGCCGCGACGAATGGCCCGCACGGCGTGCTCCACGCTGACCTGGCCGGGCATCGCAAAGTCGTTTTTCCGCGTCAGGGGGGTATCGACAAAGCCAGGCGAGACGACGGTGACGGCAATCCCTTTCGGCTCCCAGTCCAGACGCAGGCTCTCGGCAAACCAGCTTAATGCCGCTTTGGAGGCACCATATGCCTCGGCGCGCGGGAAGGGGAGCCAGTGCGCCATTGAGCTGACCAGCACCACGCGGTTACCCGCCGTCAGCTGCGGCTGCAGCGCGGCCATGCAATTCACCGGCCCGAGGAAATTGGTGGTCATCACCCGTTCCACCAGCGCGGCATCCACCTCTCCGTGCTCGAGATATTCGCAGGTTCCCGCGCAGAGGATCGTCAGGTCGGCGTGACAGCCAGCCAGCGCCTGGCGACAGGCCGCTTTGTCGGTCATATCGAACAGGCGCACCGTGATGTGCGGGCTGTACTGATGCAGCGCCTCCAGCCTGGCCGGGTCCCGTCCGCAGGCGATAACGTGGCAGCCGTCGTCGGCCCAGGATTTTGCCAGCCCGGCACCAATGCCGGAGCTTGCGCCGGTGATGAGGACAGTCATCATGCGCGTACCCTCCTTTTCACGCCGCGTACCGCCCAGCCCAGCAGGGGAAGGTGTTCGTAGAGCATCTCTCCGGCGTCGTAATAGTCGCGCTGACGCGCCACCAGGCCGTTGCGGATCTCCACCATCGAACAGCCGGGCAGGGTCAGCGTTTCGCCTCCGCCAATCTGCGGATGCGACCAGTGCATGGTCCAGCTCACGGCAAAGCGCGGGCCGTGACAGAGCGGGGTATCGACAGAGAAGCTGCAGTGCTCGACGTTGACCAGCAGATGGGTGAAGTAGCGCTGGATCGCAAACAGTCCGTGGTGTTCGCCAAACGGATCGACAAGCAGAGCGTCATGGTCATACAGCGCCGCCAGCGCCGAGGGCGGCTGGTTATCCAGCCCGGCGTAGTAATCAACAAACCTGTCGATGACGGCTGACATTGTGCTCATGAGTTTCACCCTGGTTGATAACGTGGCGTAATCGCATAATTAAAACTTACACAAACACTGTTATTTGTCCAAGTTTTGGCTAGATTATTTTTTAATATGCTTTATTTTCAATGGGTTTTATGTTGTAAATTTTTGCAGTTATTTTTGCCGTTTTTGAAATGGCACGCCGTGGCCGGACCCCCTCAGGCGGGGTATCACGGTCAGGAAACGATGAAAAGGCGGAATTACAGCGGAATGATCTCGAGGGAGATGACCTGTTGCTGCCAGAGCGCGACCTGCTTCTGACGAGCGGCGGTGAGCTTGCCGCTGGTCACCAGCAGCCATTTCCGCTCCGGGAAGATCTCCGGCGCCAGCGTCGCGGGCGGCACGGGCAGCACGTCAATGCGGTGTCCCTGTCCGGTGCGGCGCAGCGCTTCCAGCCAGATTTCGCACGGATCGGTCAGATGCCAGCCGGTGATCAGGTAGTTATCGCCGGGGGCGCGTTTGTCCCCTTCGAGGCAAAACGAGGTGTAGGAGATGATGATGCCGTCGAGGATCTCGCGCAGGGTCATCATCGCCGGAACGTTGGCGGAGACTTTACTGCGCAGCGGGCGTAACACCTCGCTGACCAGTTCCGGGCGGGGGTATTCGCGGCCTGAATCATAAATCAGCTGACGCAGGGATTCGATTTTGCCCTCTTTCAGCCGCTGCAGCATGCTCTCCTGCAGGGTGAGCCAGTTGTTTGTCCGCCGCGCGCCGGGGCGCGCCAGCAGGGGTTTCACCTGACTGACAGGCACCCCTTTTTTGACCCAGTCGAGGATTTTGAGCGCCTGCTGAACATCGTCATCGCTGTAAAGGCGATGCCCGCCATCGGTGCGCAGCGGTTTAAGCAGGCCGTAACGACGCTGCCAGGCGCGGAGCGTGGTCGCGTTTATCCCGCAAAGCCGGGCAAATTCGCCGATGGAGTAAGACATGAAGAAGACCCGATAACAAAGAATACTCTCAATATACTACGAATCATGCCGGGTTAAATGACGGGGTGACGGTTTGCACTACACTTTACCTCCAGCCCCGCAGATGAAAGGAGTTCACATGAAACTATGGCCTGTTGTAACCGGCGTGGCGATCGCCCTGACCCTGGTCGCCTGCAAATCCCCCACGCCGCCGAAAGGCGTGCAGCCGCTGAACGGCTTTGACGCCAGCCGTTATCTTGGCAAGTGGTACGAAGTTGCACGTCTGGAAAACCGCTTTGAACGTGGGCTGGAGCAGGTGACCGCCACCTACGGCGAGCGCAGCGACGGCGGCATCAGCGTGCTCAACCGGGGGTATGATCCACAGCGCAACAGATGGCGCGAGAGCGAAGGTAAAGCCTACTTCACCGGCGCGCCAACCACCGCCGCGCTGAAGGTCTCGTTCTTTGGCCCCTTTTACGGCGGCTATAACGTGATCCGGCTGGATGAGGATTACCAGTACGCGCTGGTCAGCGGCCCGAACCGCGACTACCTGTGGCTCCTGTCGCGTACGCCGACCCTCCCCGAGGCGGTGAAGCAGGATTACCTGAACACCGCGCGTAGCCTTGGTTTCCCGGTCGATCGGCTGGTATGGGTGAAGCCGTCGCCTCACTGATAGGAAAAGGTGATGCTCGCCAGCGCATTCGCGCTGCCGGGGACCAGCGCGCCGGTGCGGATGTAGCGGGTCTGGAACGGCAGCGTCAGCGTTTGTGCTGCCGATGTGCTCTGGATAAAAAACTGGTTGGTGGTGCCTGCCGCCGGGCTGTCCGGCCCCATCATCAGCGGCCCGCTGCCGTTATAGAAAAACTGCACCCCGACGCCGGAGGCGGTGGAGTCGCCGGTGAGCGTGACCACCGAGGAGGTGTTTGCCGGCGTGGTTTGATCGCTCATCACCGCGTTGATCGCCACGTTTGCATCGCAGCGCAGGCTGACGTTGAACGACCCGGAGTGAGAGGTGCTGCCTTCCGTGGGCAGGGTGCGTACATCAAGGGTGCCCAGATCGACGCTGGCGCTTTTGGTGTCTACCGTGCAGCCGCTGGCGGTGACGGTGATGGTCACGGGGCTTAAGATCACCTGCGCCGTTTTGGTCTCGTTGTTGTAAGCGGTGAGGATCGCGGCGCTGAGGGTTGGGGTCTGGTAAACGCCCGATTTCAGCGCCGCCCCCGTTTTAATAAAGGTCACTTTGGCCGACCAGCCCAGATCATAGGCGAGACCGCTGGTGCCGTCGGCCGGGTAGCTCTGGGTGATGCCGTTTTGCAGTGGAACGTAGCGGCTGCCGTTAAAATCTTTCAGCCCCAGGATATAGCCCACGCCGGGCACACCGGTTTCAAAAATGGTGTAGTTCACCCCGTCGACGGTTACCGTCATACCGCTGGAGACGGCGCTGCTGCCCGGCTGCAGCGTGCCCTTTGAGCAGGTAAACACCAGCCCGCACCAGAACACCTGCTGCACGCTGGCGGTGGCGCTCCAGGTGGAGCCGATAATATTGCCGGGCATGACGGAATCCGCCGGGCCGGAGTAGGTCATGGGCTGGGGTGACAGCGTGATGTCGGAGCGCCACTCCAGCGCAACGGTACTGCACGAGAGCAGCAGAGTGCTGATAAACAGAAAGATACGCATTATTGATACTCCGTTGTCCAGGTGGCGACCGCTGAGGCCTCTCCGGCGCTGACCGCTGCGCCCGTGGCCACCAGCCGCGCGTGGAAGGTCATCTGTACGCTGTCATCGCCCGCCGCGCCGTATACCGTGGTGCTGGTGTTGAGGGGGAGCGGCAGGTTGTCCTTATCGAGAAGCTGCACCGCCACGCCGGTTGCGCCGCCGTCGTCAATTTTGATCAGCTGCGGGTTGTCGGCATCCGGGGTGCCGCTAAAGCGGATTTTGACGCCGGAAAAGGTCGGGCCGCAGGCCTCAAGCGTCAGGGTGAAGGGGGTATTGATGTTGCTGACTGCCCCCGCTTTGCTGAACTGCCTGATGCCGATGGTGCCCAGCGGCACGGTTTGTGCCTCCGACGCCGCCGCAACCACGCAGGTATTGCCGATCAGCGAGCCGGTGACGGAGACCAGCACGTCATAGCCACGCACCGGCAGGGTGACCAGGATCAGCAGCGTGGCGCAGGCCATTCGACGGGTTACTGACATACCACCTCCTGGGAATAGAGCCCGGTGCGCGGGTTATAGTGTTGCGCCTGCAGCCGGTAGGTAATGACGCAGCGCTGGTTGCTCCCGCGCCCCCACACGGCGTGCAGCGTCCCCTCCGGCGCCAGCCCTGACAGGTACAGGCCGCCGCTGTCGCCAACAATGCCGCTGGTCTGGTCATCATCCTGCGAGACCAGGGTGCCGAACGGCAGCACGTCGTTACGGTGATGCACAATAAACATCGCTTTTGCCCCCTGGCGGGTGGTGAGGGTGGCGCGCACCAGCGCGCCGTCGGTGGGGGTTTTGTTGACGATGGCGTTGTCCAGCTCCACGTCGTTGCCTGCGGTGGTGACATCCAGCGCCACCTGATTGACCCGATACGGCGTGGCGTAGGGGATCACCGCGTAGCCGCGGCTGTCGGTGCGGATGCCTTTGTGATTCAGCACCGCGACGTGACTCGCCCCCGGCGCTTTCAGCAGGATATTGGTATTGCCGAGTGGCTGGCTCAGCGTCAGGCCATCTTCATGCAGCACCGCCCCGCCGCTGACGCCGTAGCTGAGGTTACGGGCGTCGTTATCGTAGCTGTAGCCGATCGCGTAATGACCCCACTGGCCTTCGTACTGCAGAGCACCGTCGCCGCCATAGCCCTGACGCCGGTTGTTGCGCTGGTTCACGCTGTAGAACAGATTATCCCTGCCTGGCACATAGCCGCTGACCCCCGCGCTGGTGGTGGTGCCGGTTGCGTTTGCCTGCGTGGTGGTGAAGCGGGCGCGGGTCGCCAGTTTCGGGTTGCCAAAGGGCACCGAGAGCGACATGGCCAGCAGGTTCTCTTGCTGGTTGCTGTAGAGGCTGGTGCTGCGCTGGACGCTGACGGCGAGCGATACGCTGCGAAAGGTGGCGTTCCAGGCAAACTGCAGGCTTTGCGTTGTTGCGGGGGTGTTCCAGTAGGTCTGCTTATCCCATGACAGGGAGAGTGAACCATAGTTGCCCATCGGCTGGGACAGCAGCAGCTGATGTCTGGCCTTGCGCGATCTGTACAGGTTGTAGACGCTATCGTAGCGGGTGGTGGTGACGCCATCCTCGCCGACCACCTGCGTCGCCGCGCCGCCTGACATCCCCCGCCAGGCGGTATCGCTGAGGGTGTAGAACCCCTGGGTGGAGTAGCGCAGCGAGAAGAAGTTCAGGCGCGTGCCGAGGTTGTTCAGCAGCTTGCTGTAGCGCAGACGCAGCGAATCCCCGGTATAGACGTTGTCGTCCGCCAGCCGGCTGCGCGCATGGGTGATATCGACGGAGTAAGCCCCCACGCGGCCAAGATTCTGGCCGATACCCAACGCCAGCGCGCGGTAGCGGTCGGAAAACTGGCTGCCGCCGTAGAAGGTCAGCCCGTATCGCCAGCCGTAAAACAGCTCGCCCTGCGCGAAAGAGGGCGCGCGCTGGTCGCCGGTGGGACGAAATGTGCCTGCGCTGAGGGCATATTTCATCTGCCCGTTACGCACCAGATTCGGCACGCTGGCAAAGGGCAGGGTGTACTGGGTTTTGCTGCCGTCGTTCTCCTGAATAGTGACCGTCAGATCGCCGCCGGAGGAGGTTGGGTAGAGATCGTTCAGCACAAACGCGCCGGGCGGGACGGCGGTCTGATAGATGATGTTACCGTTCTGGCGCACCGTGACGGTGGCATTGCTGCGGGCGATACCGCGCACGTCCGGCGCGTAGCCGCTGAGGCTGGCAGGCAGCATGTTGTCATCGGTTTTGAGGGCGACGCCGCGCAGGCCTGCGGAATCGAAGATCTGCGCAGAGGTGTAAGTTTCCCCCGCGTACAGCTGGGCGCGCAGGGCGGGAATGTCCCGCTGCAGCCAGGTTTGCACGTGGCTTAACTCATGCGTGCTTTTGCTCCAGGTGGTGAAATCCCGCAGCCGCCACGGGCCGAGGTTGACGCCGGTGTTGAGGCTCATAAACAGCTGCTGCTCGCGGGTGCGCGTCTGCCCGCGATAGTCATTATTCGAGCCATTTACCACGTAGTTCAGCCACGCGGCGGGAATGCCGCTCTCCCAGCTTGCCGGGTTGACGTAGCCGCGCGGCAGGTTGCGCATCGCGTGCTGGGGAACGGTGAAGCTCAGGGTCAGCGTTTTCTGGTCAAACGTAACGCCCGCGCCGGGAAAGGCATTTGCCAAAAACAGGCACGCCTGCCCGGGCGGCAGCGCGCCGCCTTTCGCCTGCTGCGGGTCGATGCCCAGCGCGTCGATCTGCGCGGGCGTGATGCAGGGCTGCGCCTGTTCACCGGCGCCATTATCGACGCGGAACATCACATTGCCGGTGAAGGCGTAGGCGCTGTTGATATAGACGTTGAGGTTGTAGTCGCCGGGCGGCAGCGCGCTCCCGGCGTTGACCCACGCGAGGTCGGCGTTATTTACCCCCTCGCCGCTCAGAAAGGCCGGGTTAAAGCGCAGTTCATTTTCGCCAGCCACGGCGTGCCGGATGACCAGGCACATCGCCATGGCGCAAAGAGTGTTGAGTTTCACGCGGCCACCGCCTTATTGCTGCTACTGTTGGGATAACGGCCCGTGCGTCACGGGCGTCCATGCGCCGTAATCGTTGATGGTCTGATAGCTGATGCTTTTCGCCTGGCTGAAGGTTTCCGCCAGCGCGACGCTTGTCATCGGCGGCAGCATCACCGGGTGAACGGGCCTGCCGTCGATCCTGACGTTGATGGTGGTGAGGTAATACGGCGTCGGGTTGCTGAGCGTCACCTGGCCCGCGTGATACGCCCCGGCGAGGCTTTTCCACGCCTCATCAGCGCCTTCCGCGAGCGACGCCGGACGATAAAAGAGCTTGATCCGGTTCGCCGAGGCGAACTGCAGCGAGTTGCCCGCACCATTTTTCGTCTGCTGCGGTATGGCCTTAACCGTCATCCAGTAGAGGGTTTCCCGGTCCTGCGGCAGGGCTTTGCCGTTGAAGATGACCTTCACCACGCTCTCGCTGGCGGGCTTTAACACATACAGCGGCGGGGTAATGACGAAATCTTTCGTCCGTTCGCCATCTTCACGCTCCATCCATGACTGGATCAGAAACGTGGCGTCGGGGTGAGTGTTTCTCACCTGCAGCATGGATTGCGCCGTGGCGCTGGAGTAAACCATACGCGTCGCGCCAAGCCCCACGCCGCCTGCGTAAACCGCAGGCACAGATAACGACGCCGCCAGATAAATCCACGGTAATAAGCGCATGTACATCTCCTGAACGCTAAGGCAGGCCGGCCTGCGGGCCGGGCCTGGATATTACGAGTAGGTCACGGTGTAGGTGGCGATCGCGCTGGCGTCACCCGCGGTGGCGTTGCCCTGCGGGGAGTAGTACTTCGCGCTGAAGTTCAGGGTATTGGCGCCGGTACGCAGGGCGATGGCTGCGGCAGGTTCGCCCAGCGGCACGACGTTACCCTGCTCGTCGTACAGACGGATGGCGACGTTCTGCGCCGAGGCGCTGCCACCGTTGGCCCCAGCCGCCAGGCTGCTGGCGTCCGCGCTGTCCGGCGTGCCGGAGAAGGTCACCGAGACGGTGGTGGCGGCAATCGGGTTCTCTTCGGTGGAGCCGGACGTATCGGCGATTTCACACTCTTCCAGCATGATGGAAAACGCTTTGGCGGTGCTGGCTTCGCTGCCTGCGGCGGCGAGGGTAGCGGCGCGGACTTCGCCCATATCAACATCGATATTGGCGCTACCGGCGCTGATGGCGCAGGCGGAGGTCACCACGCTGCCGTTAAAGTTGACCGTGCCGCCGCTGGTGGTGGCGGCCAGCGCAGAGCCAGCCGGCAGTAAGGCCGCAACGAGCACGGCCAGCAGCGTTTTGGTTTTGGTAGTGTATTGAGCATTCATTGTCGTAATTCCATTGTGTTGTTATTGCAGGAGTGGCTCTGACAGCGGCAGACCTAGCTGGTTAAAAAGACCAGCAAATCTGTTTTGTTTCTGAGCCCGAGTTTTCTTATCGCTGAGCTTTTTAACGCGCTGACACGACGGTAAGAAAGCTTCTCTATTTCGGCTATGTAACGCATATCCAGACCGTTTCGCAGTTCTTTCAATACTCTCCATTCACCCGGCGTCAGCGATAACGCCGTTGGTTTTTTACGGGGCCGATAGCGGTTATCGACCATTTTTAACAGGCTGGCTCGCCAGTGATAAATGGGCTCCTGCAGCGATATATAAGCGTCAATATCTCCGCGCACCCACAGCAATGAATTGGCGGGCGTTGAAAACATACAAATAAGCACATCAGGATTTTTTTCTTTAATTTTCTTAATATATTTCAGGCAGTCAAACCCGGTGTTGTACTTTTCCATTCCGGACAAAAATAAGATATCGACGTTGTGAGTGGCTAACATGATATCCGTTTGCGCATAATCACCCGGAGAGGCATTAATCTGCATATTTGGGTCGATTTTCTTTAATAATGCGGCGATCCCCTGACGTGCAAAGTGATCGCCCCCCATTAACACTACATTTAAAGGATGTTGATATTTTGATTTGTTCGCCATGTTATTCCCTCGATTTATAATTGTAATGATGAGGCAGGAGATTGCCTGTATTTCGAAGTCATTAAGCACTGTGCTGTGCGGCCCATTATACGCAGGGCGAAAAAGAGACGATCTGAATTAATCTTATTTTGTTTTAAATAAGGATGAATATACGCCTTGCCCTCCTCTTATTGCGCTGACGTGGGTCGCTGGATTTATAAATAAGCATACCCTCACTTTTTCATGAAAATCTTACGTTAATAAATGTTTTGTCAGTGATTTGTCTTGGTATGTCAGGAGTGACGCCTTTTTGCTGACAGAGAATAACAATTTCCGAATGAAATCATCGTTTTTAGCGGATTATTTAGCGGCGTAACTTTTTATTTTTTGGTTTTAACTTGTTGTTATAAATTGGTTTTGTTGTTTTGGCGTTATCGGTGGGCCTGAATGATTAAGACACTGCTGACCAATCTGTTCAATGATTGGTTATGTATGGTTTTGTCAATGTCAAGTGTTTGGGGCGGCGTGGGAAAAGTCGCGCGACTTTTCTCAGGAATTAACGTGCGGGCAGCGAGCTGAAGCGGGAGTTAAGAAAAGATCACACTCTCTCTTAAGTGCGGTGTGGCGGCCTTCAGGCGCCCGATCTTGCTTAAGACGCGCTGCGGAGAGGGACGAGAAAAATAAGATTTTTCGCCAGGCGGCGCGATATACAGGCGTCGCCTTATCCGTCACATTAATCTTCAGGAAGGCGAAGAATGTAGAACGTAACGTGCATTCAGCAGCGCAACGGCGTAATGGATGAACGGTGAATGGAGTTATTCGGGTGATGATATGCATAAGCATTACATTATTAACAGTCGTGTAGCGTTTGATCCTGCGGCCGGTACTTTACACGATATCAACAATCCGGATCGTGCCGTGGCGTTACATTCCCCCGCCAGCCGCTGCTTATTGTTATTGATCGAACGCGCCGGGAGCATTGTCACCCAGCAGGAGTGTATGGAGATCGTGTGGCAGAGCCGGGGGATGCTGGTGTCGGCAAATACCTTTTACCAGAATATTTCTATTCTGCGTAAAGGGTTGAAAAAGACCGGTCTGGAGAGCGATCCCGTGGTCACTATCCCGCGAATTGGCGTAACCCTGGCAAGCGACACGAAGATTATCGTCAGGGGAACGCCGCCCTCAGCGGCGGAGGAGACCGAACCGTTAGCGGTTTCTGAGGATGCGCCCACCGGCAACGCGGCGCTCAGGGTTCTCTGGCCTGCGCCGGGCAGACGCCGTTACTGGCTGGCGGGGGCGCTGATCGCGGCCGTGGTGGTGGTCAGCCAGTCCTTTATCCGCGATAACCACTTCATCGACGACTATCAGTTTGCTGAGATGGCCGGGGAGTGTCGGGTCTATCTCGCGACGGATATTCAGAGCCGAAGCGATCGGGCGACAGCCCTGACGTACGCCGCGCCGTTCAGGGATGACTGCGAAGATCGCCCCTGGGTGTACATCAGCTGGTATGCCATGCTGCCGCGCGCCTCGGTGATCCGCTGCGACAGGCCGATGACGGAGCCCAATCGCTGCATGTCTGACTACTTCATTGAGGATCGCTAGTATGTCCCGCTACCGCTATGCCGTTGTGTCACTGCTGATTTCTGCGCTCATGGGCGCGGCGCTGCTCGGGTACTACCTGTGGCACCGCTATTACATCAGGCCTTTCGCCTGCCAGGTCAATTTCGTGCAGCACCACCCCGATGAGACCGTGTTCCTGTGGCTGAATTACATTGTCGACGGCAGGAATGGCATCCTCAGTATGAATGGCCGGGTGAAGGGCGATCCGAATAAGGTGATCAACAGAAAAATATCATTTGCGGTAGAGCGTAAGGATAGCGTCTATTACCTTACCGCTGAACAAAATATGAAATTTCCCGATGATAACGTTGACGATAGCTGGCTTAAAAAGTATGAACCCTTATTTTTTGTCTATCGCGGAAAGAGTATTTATATGCGCATCAAAGAACAGCAAAATGATAACTATTTGTTTGTTCTCGGTACGCTGCCAACCTATGTGTGTCACAGTTCAAAAAACGGATAAGTAGTATATAAAAAGCATTTTCAACTTTGCCGTCATCCTTTATGCTTGATTCAGCGTCTAAGAATTCTCTTAGATAATATAAAGGCAGCAATAATGTTGCGCCAATGTAATTATTATTCTCGGCAAGGTAATGGAAACTTTAATAAATGCGCGTCACGGGATGACGTCTGCGCGAAATAACCCATTGAATATCGGTTTGCTTTTGTGGCCGCGCTTTTCTCTTTTCGCGTTATCGGGGCTGATGGACGCATTACGTTATGCCTCCGGCGCCTGTCAAAATAGCCAAAAAATAACCTTCAAACTCAGCCTGATAAGCGACACTCCGGCTGTTCCTGTCATCAGCAGCGCTGGCATCAGCGTCCTGCCGGATACCGCCCACGTGTCTCCCGACGTGTTCGACTACATCGCCGTCATCGGTGGGGTGGTGGAAGATCTTAACCACGGCCTGGCGGGCGACCGCAGGTTCCTGCTGGAGGCCCATCATGACGGTATCCCTCTGATTGGGATCGGCACCGGCAGCTTTGTGCTGGCGCAGGAGGGGTTGCTCAACGAGCGCCGCGCCTCGATCCACCCGTATCACCTCGACGCGTTCCGGGGCCAGTTTCCGCAGGTGTATGCCGAGCAGGGCTACGATTTTATCGACGAGGGCGATGTCTTAACCTGTCCGGGAGGGCTCTCCACCCTGACGCTGGTTGCCGCGCTGATCCGCGCTCATGCGGGGGACGACGTCGCCGCCAGCGCCTGCCAGCGCTTATCTCTCTCGCCGTATGATACCGCCACGCCCCGGCCTGCCAATATTGCGCTGATCCCCGATTCGCGGCGGCGCCGGGCGGTGATGCTGATTGAGCCATACCTGACGCG
>JAFACP010000120.1 GCA_023425455.1 Pseudomonadota bacterium
AATCGAGCTGCTGGAACTCTTTGTTATTCAGCAGCGCGTTAAACAGCGTGTTGACCCCGGTCATCGCCGTGAACGGATATTTCGCCAGCTCTTTCACCAGCCCCGGAATATCGCGCGGGTTGGTGATAAGCAGGTTCTGTCCACCCAGTTCGATAAACAGCAGGCAGTTCATGGTCAGGGCAAAGATGTGATAAAGCGGAAGCGCAGTCACCACCAGCTCTTTACCGCGATGCAGCAGCGGACCATAGGTGGCATTCACCTGCTCGAGGTTTGCCAGCATATTGCGGTGCGTCAGCATCGCGCCTTTCGCCACGCCGGTGGTTCCGCCGGTGTACTGCAGAAACGCCAGGTCTTCCGACACCACTTCCGGTTTCACGTACTGCATCCGGTAACCTTCGTGCAGCGCGCGACGGAACGAAATAGCGTCCGGCAGATGGTACTTCGGCACCAGACGTTTAATGTACTTCACCACAAAGTTGACCAGCGTCCCTTTTGCGGTGGAGAGCTGATCGCCCATTCGCGTCAGAATGACGTGTTTGACCTGGGTTTTATCAACGATCTTTTCCAGCGTGTGCGCAAAATTCGACACAATGACAATCGCAGCCGCCCCGCTGTCATTGAGCTGATGCTCAAGCTCGCGCGGGGTGTACAGCGGGTTGACGTTAACCACAATCATCCCTGCGCGCAGGATCCCAAACAACGCCACCGGATACTGCAGCAGGTTTGGCATCATCAGCGCAACCCGGTCGCCTTTTTGCAGACCCAACCCCTGCTGTAACCAGGCGGCAAACGCACGGCTACGCTCCTCAAGTTTGCGGAAGGTCATCACCTCCCCCATATTGACGAACGCGGGTTGATCGGCGTAACGCGCCACGGAATGTTCAAATAATTCAACCAGGGATTGATAACGGTCAGGATTGATCTCCGCAGGAACATCCGCGGGATAACGGTTAAGCCAAACCTTGTTCAATGCATCACCTCTGAAGTGAGTATTCGTCGTCATCACAGCCCCGTTAATAAACAGTTTGTTAACATTATATTAACTCAGCGTACCAGTTTATTAATTGTTCAGATTGCAGGTTGCGAAGCGCGTCACTCTTTTTTTTCGTTCTGTGCGTAAAAAAACAGAGACAGCGGCTGAGCCGCTGTCTCTTTCCTAATAATAACAGTAAGTTACTCAGTCACAACGGTCTGAACCTGCGCCGGACCGGGGTTATACCAGCCCCAGCCACCGTAACCGTAGCGATAAGGGTGCGCTCCCCACATCCACGGGTCGATCGGCTGCGGCGGCATGACCACCTGCTGCGTCACCCGCCAGCGTTTGTAGCCGTTCACCTGCAGGGTCATAAAGGTGTAAGGGGTATTGCCGATCTTGCCCTTCTCGGTGCCGGTAATCGGCCCGACAACCGTCACCAGCTGTCCGCGGAAATCGACCGGGTCCAGAAAGCCGCTGACGTCCGCATAAATTCGTCCGCGCGAGGCTTCCCCCAGCACCGGACGCGCGCCGCTGTCCAGCGGCACGGTCGCAATCTCCAGACGGGTTTTACCCGGCTGATTTTGCACCCCGACAACCTTCCCGCCGAAACGCGCCTCCTGCCCCACATACAGCTGCGGCGCGTTCATTACCCGCACCAGATCCTGCTGCGGCGTCGGGCTTGTGCCCTTGATCGCATCGGGAACGCTGATACATCCGCTCAGCGCAAAGGCAATGACACCGCTCATTACCAGGCGCGCAATTTTTGTCTGAACCGCCATGATGCAACTCCTTTTCTCAGTTCCTGTTACTGAGATTCACTCGCGGCCAGGAAGTTTCTTCCAGGCCACGTTGTTGCGTAAATAAACCGGCTCCGCATGTTCAACGGCGACGATTTCTCCTGCGGCAAAAAGCTGCCGGGCGATCGGTAACATGTCCTCGGCTGCAGGCAGCAGGATCTCACCGTCAACCAGCGTCAGACCGCTATCCTTGCCCATCTCAGGCCAGGCCGGCCAGCCGGTTCCCACCGTCGCCCATTGGCCCGAAAGCTGTTGCAGGCGTTCGCTAACGGCCTCCGGTTTGAGCACCGCTTCCGTGGCTTCGCCCTTCCAGACGCCGTTTTCATCGCGGGTATACTCCGCCCAGTAGACTTCGCCCATTCGCGCATCGATGGCGGCCAGAACCCGCGTCGCGCCGGTTTTACGCCATGCTCCCTGCGCCATGGTGGCAAGCGTAGAGACGCCAATCATCGGCAGACCGGCGCCCAGCGCCAGCCCCTGCGCGATCCCAATGCCAATGCGTACGCCGGTAAAACTGCCCGGCCCCCGGCCATAGGCCAGCGCGTCAAGTTCGCTTAAGGAGGATTCACCCCGGGCGAGGATCGCTTTCACCAGCGGTAAAATTCGCTGAGTGTGTTCCCGCGGGCACTCTTCGAAATGGGCGCAAACCGCGCCGTCGTTCAGCAGGGCAACAGAGCAGGCCTCTGTTGCGGTATCAATAGCCAGAATTCGCATGGGTCTTCGCGCTCTCGCAGTGGTCAGTCACAAAATGGCGCGCATCTTAGCACACTAGCGGGCAAATTACTCCGCCGCCGGGCAGGCCAGGAAGCGAACCGCGCGATTAATGTCCCGGGTGCGCGGCGCCGGAGGCAGGCTGGCGAGGAAGGTAGCACCGTAAGGGCGCATCACCAGCCGGTTATCACAGATAACCAGCACCCCGCGATCGTCAATATCACGGATAAGGCGCCCCACCCCCTGCTTGAGGGTGATCACCGCATCCGGCAACTGGACCTCATCGAACGGATCGCCGCCGCGCAGACGACAATCCTCCATTC
>JAFACP010000125.1 GCA_023425455.1 Pseudomonadota bacterium
CCGCACCACCGGCGCCGACGGCCGCCCAGACCCCAAGCGCAATATTGCGCTGTCGCGCATCAGCGAACAGCGTGCGCACCCCGGCAAGCGTCGCCGGGATGATCATCGCCGCCCCCACCGCCAGCGAGGCCCGCGCCGCAATCAACCCGCCGGCAGAGGTGGCACACGCCGCCGCCAGCGATGACAGGCCAAATAAGACGCTGCCCATTATCAGCAGACGTTTAAAACCGAGACGGTCCCCCAGCGCCCCCATCGGCAGCACCATGCCGGCCATCACCAGCGAATAGATATCGATTATCCACAGCAACTCATTGCCGCTGGCGTTAAGCGTCATGCTTAATGTCGGCGCCGCCACGTGCAGCACCGTCGCGTCGATCGCCACCGGGATATAGGCCATGACGATAATCACCAGCGCTAACCATTGACGGAACATAAAACGCCCTTCTTCTGTCCTGGACACATGTCCAGAATGCGATCCTACGGAAAGTTGAACGTATGTCCAGATTTTTGTTACACTCATTTCCCCTCTGTTTAGAGTGAAAAAAAATGGGTTATCTGAGCAAAGATGAGCGCCGGGAGGCGATCCTTCAGGCGGCGATGCAGGTGGCATTATCCGAAGGACTGGCGGCGATGACGGTCAGGCGAATTGCCGCCGAAGCGGGCGTTGCCACCGGTCAGGTTCACCACCATTTCGCCTCTGGCGGCGAGCTTAAATCATTAGCCTTCATTCGCCTGACCCGCGAACTGCTGGACGCCGGACCGTCCGGGGAAAACAGCGGCTTTCGCGAACGGTTACGCGACATGCTCGGCAGCGACGACGGCAAATTCGAGCCCTATGTCCGCCTGTGGCGGGAGGCGCAAATCCTGGCAAACCGCGACCCGGAGATTAAAAATGCCTACATCATCACCATGGAGATGTGGCACCAGGAGACGGTGGCGATCATCCGCGCGGGGGCCGAATCAGGCACCTTCACGCTTAGCGATCGTGCGGAGAACGTCGCCTGGCGTCTGATCGGTCTGGTATGCGGCCTTGAAGGGATTTATCTGTTAAATATTCCCGGACTTGATGACGACGCCTTCAACAACCATCTTGATAAGCAGATCGCACTGGAACTGTATTAACCCCCCCCCTCAGCCCGGCAATTTCCCGGCCGCACAGCTGCCGGGAAGATGGCGCTATTTTCCCGCCTGCGGGTGCGTGTCAAACCCTGCCATAACCGCCGCTAGCGCCTCTGGCGAAAAGCCGTGTCGCGGATCGTCGGTTCCGAGGCCAAAACGATCCTGCATCAGCCGGTACAACGCGTCGGCATCCGGCAGATGGATCTGCTCTTCGGCGTGCCCGTTCTGCCAGTGGGTAAAGTGATAGTTGGTCAGCGTCAGCTTACCGCCCTCCGGCAGATGACGGCACATCAGCAGGTGATGGCGGAAGTGGGACTGCGGCCAGTGCGCCGACCAGAAATTGCCTGCCACGTAATCGCTGAAATACTGCGTCGTCAGATCAAAATGGTACATCGACTGCCAGTGCTCATGGTGACGGAACTGCAGCAGCCAGTCGTTGCCTTCGCTCAGCAGACGATAAATGCCGTGCGGCGTGGCCTGCTCTTCTCCGGAAATAAGGCGGATCGGCGCGGTCAGCGTCTGCCCGCCAAAGCCGACATCGGCAATCCAGCGCTCGCCGTCGACCTCAACCAGCAGCAGACGGTGGGTACGCGGCGGCATCTGCGCGGGAGCAGACAGCACCACCCGTCCCAGCACGCTGCGCACCGTAAAACCTGTCTCCCGCAGCACGCGTTCAAACAGCCCGTTTTGCTCAAAACAGTAGCCGCCACGCCGGGCGGTGATAAGTTTGTCGACCAGGCACGCGTCTTCGAGATGGATCTCGCGCGGCAGGAGCACGTCAATATTTTCGAAGGGGATCGAACAGTTGTGATGCAAGTGCAGCGCCCGCAGGCTGGCAATATCCGCTGACACGGGCTGCTGCAGGCCCGTGCGACGGAAATACGCGCTCAAAAATGGAGACATAACCGGCTTCCTTGTAGTGATATCCCTCGTTTATAACCTATTTTTTGCCCGTCATATGCGCAAACGTGCTTTTTAACCCCGGCTGCTGCGCTGCATGAGAGCCAGCGCAAACAGCATCAGGGCAAGCCCGGTCACCAGCGTCAGCGACGCCATGGCCATTCCCTGGCCAACCGACCCCTGCTCAAACTGACGCCAGATAAACACCGACACCGTCTGCGTCCCCGCGGGCGCCAGCAGCAGTGAGGTCACCAGCTCGCGCGAGGCAATCGCGAACACCATCAGCATCGCCGCCAGCAGCGCGGGCGAGACCAGCGGCACAACAATCAATCGCAGCGCCTGCAGCGCCGAGGCCCCGTGAACCCGCGCCGCAGGCTCCAGGTTATTGCCGAGCTGACGCAGGGCGCTGCCAACGTAGCGCACCGGCCACGGCAGCAGCAGGCAGCAGTAAGAGAGCAGCAAAATAACCCAGCTGTTATACGGCGAGATCGGCCAGAATGGACGGTTCCAGAGCAGGATCAGCCCGACCCCGACCACAATTCCCGGCAGCGCCGCAGGCATTAGCGACAGCGCATCCAGCACCCCGCGTCCCTTTATCTTCCCGACGACCACCAGCCAGGCGATCAGCAGCCCGGACAGGCCGGTGACGCAGGCTGTCCCCAGCGCCAGCGCCAGGCTGGTGCCCAGAGCGGAGAGCGCATCACCCTGCTGGCTAAACAGCGCCGCATAATGTGACAATGTCACGTTTTCCAGCGTAACACCGGCCGAGAGCGTGCCGAGCAGCCCGGAGAGCAGCATGGAAAACC
>JAFACP010000168.1 GCA_023425455.1 Pseudomonadota bacterium
CGTTTCGATAACAAAGGTGACCGTTTTTACGATCTCATCTCCGCGTTGCATAAGTCGGTGCGCGGTAGCGCGCCGGATGCCGCGCTTTACTGGTATGCCCGTATCATTACGGCTGGTGGCGATCCGCTGTATGTGGCTCGTCGCTGTCTGGCGATCGCCTCAGAAGATGTGGGGAATGCCGATCCGCGCGCCATGCAGGTCGCGATTTCCGCATGGGACTGTTTTACCCGCGTCGGGCCGGCCGAAGGCGAGCGTGCTATCGCTCAGGCGATTGTCTATCTGGCCTGCGCGCCAAAAAGCAACGCGGTCTATACCGCCTTTAAGGCAGCGATGTCGGATGCACGTGAACGTCCTGACTATGACGTTCCGGTCCACTTGCGTAATGCCCCGACAAAACTGATGAAAGAGATGGGCTATGGTCAGGAATATCGCTACGCCCACGACGAGCCCAATGCCTATGCCGCCGGAGAGGAGTATTTCCCTCAGGAGATGGCACAAACACGCTATTATCACCCGACAAACAGAGGTCTTGAAGGTAAGATTGGCGAAAAGCTCGCCTGGCTCGCCGGACAGGATCAAAATAGCCCTATAAAACGCTACCGTTAGTGCGATCGTTGCGGTAATGTTGGCAAGGTATCCCTGTGACCGCAGGCTGTGGTCACTTTTTCCTATTTTAATTCGATAAGCACAGGATAAGCATGCTCGATCCCAATCTGCTGCGTAACGAGCCAGACGCAGTCGCTGAAAAACTGGCACGCCGGGGCTATAAGCTGGATGTAGATAAGCTGCGCGCTCTTGAAGAGCGTCGTAAAGTTCTGCAGGTACAAACTGAGAATCTGCAGGCGGAGCGTAACTCTCGATCGAAATCCATCGGCCAGGCGAAAGCGCGCGGGGAAGACATTGAGCCATTACGTCTGGAAGTGAATAAGCTGGGCGAAGCGCTGGATCAGGCAAAAGCGGAACTGGATGTGCTTCAGGCAGAAATTCGCGATATCGCCCTGGCTATCCCAAATATTCCTGACGACAGTGTGCCTGTCGGTAAAGACGAAAATGACAACGTCGAGGTCAAACGCTGGGGTACGCCGCGTGAATTCGACTTCGACGTTCGCGATCACGTCACGCTGGGCGAAATGCACGCCGGCCTGGATTTTGCCGCGGCGGTTAAGCTGACCGGTTCCCGCTTTGTGGTGATGAAAGGGCAGATTGCCCATCTGCACCGCGCACTGGCGCAGTTCATGCTGGATCTGCACACCGAGCAGCACGGCTATAGCGAAACCTATGTTCCGTATCTGGTGAACCACGATACGCTCTACGGCACGGGTCAACTGCCGAAATTTGCCGGCGATCTGTTCCATACCCGTCCTCTGGATGAAGAGGCGGGCAGCAGCAATTACGCATTGATCCCAACGGCAGAAGTGCCGCTGACCAACCTGGTGCGCGATGAGATCATCGACGAAGACGATCTGCCGATCAAGCTGACTGCGCACTCGCCGTGCTTCCGCTCTGAAGCAGGCTCTTACGGTCGTGATACGCGTGGTCTGATCCGTATGCACCAGTTCGATAAAGTGGAAATGGTGCAGATCGTGCGTCCTGAAGCGTCGATGGATGCGCTGGAAGAGATGACCGGCCACGCTGAGAAGGTGCTGGAGCTGCTGGGCTTGCCATATCGTCGTATGGCGCTGTGCACCGGTGATATGGGCTTTGGTGCCTGTAAGACCTTTGACCTTGAAGTCTGGGTTCCTGCACAGAACACCTACCGTGAAATCTCATCCTGCTCTAACGTCTGGGATTTCCAGGCGCGTCGCATGCAGGCGCGCTGCCGCAGTAAGTCCGACAAGAAAACTCGTCTGGTGCATACCCTGAACGGCTCTGGTCTGGCGGTGGGGCGTACGCTGGTTGCGGTGCTGGAGAACTATCAGCAGGCAGATGGCCGTATCGAGATCCCGGAAGTGCTGCGTCCATATATGAAAGGCCAGCAGTACATTGGCTGATTAATTTGCTCTGAAGCAAAAAAGCGCCTGCGGGCGCTTTTTTTATGCCTGAGTTTTGACCCGAAGCAATACCCCCTGCCACCAAAGTAGTAATACTCCCCCTAACAAAGACAGCATAAAACACTGATATCGAATAAATTCGATATATATAAAACTATATAGCGGCCTGAGCCGTCTCCCTTTTCTTTGTGAGCAACCAAAGTGAGTCTCTATGAAAATCAAAGCGCCTGAAGCTTTACTGGCTGCAGAGGTCACTCGCCGTGGATTGATGAAAACCACGGCAATTGGCGGTCTGGCCGTTGCCAGCAGCGCCTTTACGCTACCTTTCTCTCGTCTGGCAACGGCTGCCGATGCGCTGTCTCCGGCCGCGGCTGAGGAAAAAATAGTGTGGAGCGCCTGTACCGTAAACTGTGGCAGTCGTTGTCCGCTGCGTATGCATGTCGTCGACGGCGAAATTAAGTATGTCGAAACCGACAACACCGGGGACGATAGCTACGACGGGTTACATCAGGTTCGCGCCTGCCTTCGCGGTCGCTCAATGCGCCGCCGCGTCTATAACCCGGATCGTCTGAAATACCCGATGAAACGTGTGGGAGCGCGTGGGGAAGGGAAGTTTGAGCGTATCAGCTGGGACGAAGCATATGACCTGATTGCCACCAGCATGCAGCGTCTGATTAAAGAGTATGGCAATGAGTCCATCTACCTGAACTACGGAACAGGGACGCTCGGCGGGACAATGACCCGCTCCTGGCCACCCGGAAAAACGCTGGTTGCCCGCCTGATGAACTGCTGTGGCGGCTACCTCAATCACTACGGTGACTACTCCTCCGCGCAGATTGCCGCGGGCCTGAACTACACCTACGGTGGCTGGGCCGACGGTAATAGCCCCTCCGATATCGAAAATAGCAAGCTGGTGGTGCTGTTCGGTAACAACCCGGGTGAAACACGCATGAGCGGTGGCGGGGTCACGTACTACCTCGAACAGGCTCGCGCGAAATCTCAGGCCCGCATGATCATTATCGATCCGCGCTATACCGATACCGGCGCCGGGCGTGAAGATGAGTGGATCCCCATCCGTCCTGGCACGGACGCGGCGCTGGTCAGTGCGCTGGCATGGGTGATGATTGATGAAAATCTCGTCGATCAGCCCTTCCTCGATAAATACTGCGTCGGGTACGACGAGAAAACTCTGCCAGCCAGCGCGCCGGCTAACGGACACTACAAAGCTTATATCCTCGGTCAGGGCAGCGACGGCATCGCCAAAACGCCGGAGTGGGCGTCGCGCATTACCGGGATCCCGGTGGCGCGTATTGTCCAGCTGGCACGTGAAATAGGTTCGACGAAGCCGGCCTTTATCAGCCAGGGCTGGGGACCGCAGCGTCATGCCAACGGCGAGATCGCCACCCGGGCTATCTCAATGCTCTCCATTCTGACCGGCAACGTCGGTATTCACGGCGGGAACACCGGCGCACGCGAAGGCTCGTATGAAGTGCCGTTTGAACGCATGCCGACGCTCGATAACCCGGTTCAGACCAGCATCTCCATGTTTATGTGGACTGATGCGATTGAGCGCGGTCCGGAAATGACCGCCCTGCGTGACGGCGTGCGGGGTAAAGACAAGCTGGATGTTCCGATCAAGATGATCTGGAACTACGCCGGTAACTGTCTTATCAACCAGCACTCTGAAATAAACCGCACCCATGAGATCCTGCAGGATGACAAGAAGTGCGAAATGATTGTGGTCATTGACTGCCATATGACCTCGTCAGCGAAATATGCTGATATCCTGCTGCCCGACTGTACCGCATCCGAGCAGATGGATTTTGCGCTGGATGCCTCCTGCGGCAACATGTCCTACGTGATCTTCACCGACCAGGCGATCAAACCACGCTTCGAATGCAAGACCATCTATGAGATGACCTCAGCGCTGGCAAAACGCCTCGGCGTTGAGCAACAGTTCACCGAGGGGCGAACCCAGGAAGAGTGGATGCGTCATCTTCATGAGCTTTCCCGTCAGGCAATCCCTGATTTGCCCGATTTCGATACCTTCCGTCAGCAGGGAATGTATAAGCAGCGCGACCCGGAAGGACACCACGTGGCTTATGAGGCATTCCGTCACGATCCGCAGGCGAATCCGCTGACTACACCGTCAGGCAAAATTGAAATCTATTCGGAAGAGCTGGCGAAAATTGCCTCAAGCTGGGAGCTTCCGGAAGGTGACGTCATCGATCCACTGCCGATCTACACGCCAGGTTTCGAAAACTATGACGATCCGCTGACGGAAAAATATCCGCTGCAGCTGACCGGCTTCCACTATAAGGCCCGCGTCCATTCAACCTACGGCAACGTTGATGTACTGAAAGCCTCCTGCCGCCAGGAGATGTGGATCAATCCAATGGATGCGAAAGCACGCGGGATCGGCAATGGCGATCGCGTGCGTATCTTTAACGGTCGTGGCGAGGTGCATATCGAAGCGAAAGTGACGCCGCGTATGATGCCCGGCGTTGTCGCGCTGGGGGAAGGGGCCTGGTATAACCCGGATGCTAACCGTATCGATCAGGCCGGCAGCATTAACGTCCTGACGACCCAACGTCCGTCGCCGCTGGCGAAAGGCAACCCGTCACACACCAACCTTGTCCAGGTTGAAAGGGTATAAGGAGTAACCGATGACAACCCAGTATGGATTTTTTATTGATTCCAGCCGTTGCACCGGTTGCAAAACCTGCGAACTGGCCTGCAAGGATTATAAAGACTTAACCCCGGACGTCAGCTTCCGCCG
>JAFACP010000174.1 GCA_023425455.1 Pseudomonadota bacterium
GTCTTCGGCGGCTAAGCGTCCCGCTACTGCGCGTTGAGAGCCATCCGGCGAGGGCGACAGGCGTCATCGCCGCTGGCGTAGCCTAAATGCGCGGACGCCATCGTTACCCACGCGCAATTATTAAGCAGCGCTGATGATTAAACCGCCATGTTGCTGGCCATTTCGTCTAAAAAGTGGCCACGATTCAGCGCGTTGTGACCCCCGTCTGCTCTGACCACACGATTTCCTTCGACCGGCATCACTTTCGACACGGTTATATTTTGCGTCGCTTATCAATTGCGGGTAGGATGCCTCGCCATGTTTCGCCTTATCCATACGCAGAATGACTGGAAAGGCGACATGTTTCTGCGCGCAGGCAATCGTTTGGTTCCCCCGCGTCAGAAAGGACTATCACCAAAATGGTTCAGACAGGCAAACAGGTAACTCAATGAAAACAAGCAATAAAAGCGCAGCGGATCATCACGCTGCGAAACGTCGCTGGTTGAACTCCCACGAAGAGGGCTACCACAAGGCGATGGGCAATCGCCAGGTACAGATGATCGCCATCGGCGGGGCTATCGGTACCGGTCTCTTTTTAGGCGCAGGCGCGCGACTGCAGATGGCTGGCCCTGCTCTCGCGCTGGTCTATCTGGTGTGCGGGATCTTCTCATTCTTCATTCTCCGCGCCCTTGGCGAGCTGGTGTTGCATCGTCCTTCCAGCGGCAGTTTTGTCTCCTACGCCCGTGAGTTTCTCGGCGAAAAAGCCGCCTACGTCGCGGGCTGGATGTATTTCGTTAACTGGGCGATGACCGGCATTGTCGATATCACCGCCGTTGCGCTGTATATGCACTACTGGGGCGCGTTTGGCGATGTACCGCAGTGGGTCTTCGCACTGGGCGCGCTGGCGATTGTCGGCACCATGAACATGATCGGCGTGAAGTGGTTCGCCGAGATGGAGTTCTGGTTCGCGCTGGTAAAAGTTCTGGCCATCGTGGTGTTCCTGGTGGTGGGGACCGTGTTCCTCGGTACCGGCAAGCCGCTCGACGGCAGCGCGACCGGCTTCCATTTGATCACCGATAACGGCGGTTTCTTCCCGCACGGCCTGCTGCCGGCGCTGGTACTGGTGCAGGGCGTGGTCTTTGCCTTTGCCTCTATCGAGCTGGTGGGTACCGCAGCGGGAGAGTGTAAAGATCCGCAGACCATGGTGCCAAAAGCAATCAACAGCGTGATCTGGCGTATCGGCCTGTTCTACGTCGGCTCCGTTGTTCTGCTGGTGCTGCTGCTGCCGTGGAACGCCTACCAGGCGGGTCAAAGCCCGTTCGTGACCTTCTTCTCTAAGCTGGGCGTGCCGTATGTCGGCAGCATCATGAATATCGTGGTACTGACCGCCGCGCTATCCAGCCTGAACTCCGGGCTCTACTCGACGGGACGTATCCTGCGCTCCATGTCGATGGGCGGCTCCGCGCCGAAGTTCATGTCAAAAATGAGCAAACAGCATGTTCCTTACGCCGGGATCCTCGCCACCCTGGTGGTGTATGTGTTCGGCGTGTTCCTTAACTATCTGGTGCCTTCGCAGGTCTTCGAGATCGTCCTGAACGTCGCGGCGCTGGGTATTATCGCCTCCTGGGCGTTTATCGTGGTCTGCCAGATGCGCCTGCGTAAAGCCATTAAAGAAGGTAAAGCCGCAGAGGTCAGCTTCAGGCTGCCCGGCGCACCGGTAACCTCATGGCTGACGCTGCTGTTCCTGTTCAGCGTACTGGTGCTGATGGCCTTCGATTACCCGAACGGCACCTACACCATCGCCACCATCCCGTTGCTGGCGTTACTGCTGATTGCGGGCTGGTTTGGCGTACGTAAACGCGTGCACGAGATCCACGGCACCGCGCCTGTTGATCATGAAGATACGCAGCAGGACGGTCCGTTGATTGAAGAGCCGTCGCGTTAATTACGCGGGCTAACGCTCTGACGCCACAAAAAAAGGAAGGTATCAACCTTCCTTTTTTTTCGCCCCTGATCGCCTCAGGATCACAACGCGATGCGGATCACGTCATCAGGCTGGGTCGCCTCCTGCTGGCGGGTGGATTTCTGTTTCACCGTCACGTACAGGGTGTTGCCATCGCCAGAAAGCGCCAGGCTGTTGGGATAAACCGGCGTATCGAACGTTTTCGTTACTTTGTAGGTTTTGCTGTCAATCACGCTCACCTTCCCTGCTTCACGGTGCGTCACATAGACCTCGTTACGCGCCGGGTTAAACAGCACCGCCAGCGACTCCGGGGCGGCAATACGCGCCGTAACAGTGCCATTTTTCAGGTCCACCACCAGCACTTCGGGCTGTTTCGAGTCGGTGATAAACGCCCGTTGTCCGGCGGTATCCAGGCTCAGGTTCAGGTAGAAGTGCTCTTTGCCGTCATCCTGTAGCTTTTTACGGCTCAGGATGCGATTGCTGGCCGTATCGATAGTCAGCAGTTCGCCGTCGGCATTGGTGGTGTACAGCCGTTTCGCCTGCGCATCCAGCGCCAGGCCGGTGCTGAATTTCCCGGTATTGGCGATAGTCGCTTTGAGCGTAAGCGTGGCACCATCGACAACCCAGATCACGCTCTCTTTGCCAATCCCGGTAATGTAAACCGTATTGGTTGTGTCATCCGCCACCAGCTGACGCGGCTGCAGCGGCCTGACGGTTTCGCTGCGCTGACGATTGTCCAGCACCAGTCGCCCTTTTACATCACCGGTTTTCGCGTCAATGGCGGTCACCGCGCTGTTGATGGTGTTGCCAAACCAGAGGGTCTGCGAGGCCTTATCGAACGTCGCGCCGAACGGCTTAAGATCGTTATGGATCACTTGCGTCACGTCCAGCGTTGCCGGGTCAAGGCGATAGACAATGCCGCCTTTATCGGTTTTGCGGCTTTGGGAGGTGGCGACCCACAGCGCGTTCTCCTGCTGGCTCACAGCCATCTCATAGGCACCTTTACCCACGGCCTTACGCAGCATTTCTTCCGCGGCGTGAGCCTGGAACGCGCCGGCAATCAGTAATGAGCCTAATAATAAAGAACCCCGCAGGCGCGGCGAACACAGATGACGTACAGACATGACAATTCCTTTTAACAAAGAGGTGGTGTGCAGCTGACATTACTTCCGGCCGACAAAGTCATGGCTTCGCCGTTTTATGAATGAGAATAGTAATCATTAATCAGTGAAATGTGGAGTTTTTCTTTTCCCCCGCACCTTCCATTAACGCAATGTGCGGTTATAGTTTTCAAAACATTTACAAAAGATTTAACATACAGGCACATGTTCCATTTGGTTCGTTTTACTCCACAACCGGTTTTAGTCATGAAAATCTTTTCTGCCCGAAAGGCAACGCTCCCGCTGCTGCTGGCACCCGCTATTTTTGTCCCGGCAATAGCCCAGGCGACGGAAGAACAGACCCTGATCGTGAGCGCCACGCCGCAAACCGTATCGGAACTCGATACCCCTGCCGCGGTGAGCGTGGTTAATGGCGACGACATGCGCCAGGCCGCGCCGCGCATTAATCTGTCTGAATCTCTCGGCAGCGTGCCGGGCCTGCAGATCCAGAACCGTCAAAACTATGCCCAGGATCTGCAGCTGTCCATGCGTGGCTTTGGTGCCCGCTCAACATTCGGCGTGCGCGGTATCCGCCTGTATGTCGACGGCATTCCGGCGACCATGCCTGACGGGCAAGGCCAGACCTCGAATATCGATCTCAGCAGCATTGACAGCGTTGAGGTGCTGCGCGGCCCCTTCTCTGCGCTGTACGGCAACGCCTCTGGCGGCGTCATCAACATCAGGACCCAGACCGGACACCAGCCTCCGACCATTGAAGCCAGCAGCTACTACGGCAGCTACGGCACCTGGCGCTACGGGCTGAAGGCCACCGGCGCCATGGGCGACGGTACGCATGCGGGGGATGTGGACTACACGGTGTCGACCACCCGCTTCACCACCAACGGCTATCGCGATCACAGCGGCGCGCGCAAAAACCTCGCCAACGCAAAGCTGGGGGTGCGGATCGACGACGTCAGCAAACTGACGCTCATTTTTAACAGCGTGGATCTGAAAGCCAACGATCCGGGTGGACTCGACCGCCAGGAGTGGCGGGATAACCCGCGCCAGTCGCCGCGCGGCGATCAATACAATACCCGTAAAACCATCAGGCAGACCCAGGCCGGGCTGCGCTACGAGCGCCAGCTCAGCGCGCAGGACTCTCTCAGCGTCATGATGTACGCCGGCGAGCGCGAAATGACGCAGTATCAGTCGATCCCTTATCAGCCGCAGCTGAAGGCGACCCACTCCGGCGGCGTCATTGACATGCAGCGCCACTATCAGGGCATTGATACCCGCTGGACACACCGGGGCGAGCTGCTGGTGCCGGTCACCTTCACCACCGGCCTGAACTACGAAAACATGAGCGAAGATCGTCGCGGATACCAAAACTTCGTCATGCTAAACGGCGCGCCGGAGTATGGCGTCAGGGGTGATAAACGCCGCAACGAACGTAATCTGATGTGGAACGTCGACCCTTACCTGCAGAGCCGCTGGCAGCTAACGCAAAAACTCTCCGTGGACGCCGGAGTGCGCTACAGCTCGGTCTGGTTTGACTCAAACGATCGCTATATCGCCCCCGGCAACGGTGACGACAGCGGCGATGCGAGCTACCACAAATGGCTCCCGGCCGGGTCGGTAAAATACGCGCTGACCGATGGCTGGAATCTGTATGTCGCAGGGGGACGCGGGTTTGAAACGCCGACCATTAACGAGCTCTCCTACCGCGCCGACGGCCAGGGCGGGCTCAATATCGGCCTGAAACCCTCCACTAACACCAGCTGGGAGCTGGGCAGCAAAACCCGGATCGGCAACGGTCTGCTGACGGCTGCGCTGTTCCGTACCGATACCGACGACGAAATCGTGGTCGATACCAGCGCCGGCGGGCGAACCAGCTACAAAAATGCCGGTAAAACCCGTCGTCAGGGAGCGGAACTCTCTGTGGATCAGCAGTTCGGCGAAAGCTGGAAGCTGAAGCTGGCGTGGACCTACCTCGATGCCACCTACCGGACTAACGTCTGCGGCGAGGCAAACTGTAACGGCAACCGGATGCCCGGTATCGCCCGCAATATGGGCTATGCCGCGTTTGGCTGGCAGCCGGATGAGGGCTGGTATGCCGGTACCGAGGTACGCTATATGAGTGATATCGTCGCCGACGATGAAAACGACGCCTACGCCCCCTCTTATACGGTGGTGGGGTTAAACACCGGCTACAAATTTAGCTACGGCAACTGGGGGATGGATCTCTTCGGGCGCGTCGATAATCTGTTCGATAAAGCGTACGTGGGGTCGGTGATTGTCAACGAATCCAACGGCCGTTACTACGAGCCAGCGCCAGGCCGCAACTACGGGGTTGGCCTGGCGCTCTCGTACCGCTTCGAGTAAGGCAACACCCCGGCAGCGCAGGCCGCCGGGGACGTATTACACCGCCTGGGACTGCTGTTCGAGGCGGAATGCCGCCACCAGCTCCTGCAGCAGACGCGCCTGGTCTTCCAGCGCCCCCGCCGCCGTCGAGGATGCCCCAACCAGCGACGCATTTTGCTGGGTCGTGGTATCGAGCTCCATCACCGCACGGGAAATCTGCTCAATCCCCCGGCTCTGCTCCTCAGAGGCCGAGGAAATTTCACCCATAATGTCATTCACGCGGGTGACGGAGGCCACCACCTTCTCCATCGTCTGCCCCGCTTTCTCCACCAGATCGCTGCCGGTGGTAATACGGGAGACCGATTCGCTGATCAGCTGTTCAATATCTTTTGCCGCCTGAGAGCTGCGCTGGGAGAGGCTGCGCACTTCACTGGCGACCACGGCGAACCCGCGTCCCTGCTCGCCTGCCCGCCCTCCGTCGCGGTGTGCGAGGCCTCTGCCGCCAGCTGGCTGGCATGACGCGCGTTGTCAGCGTTATTTTTCACCGTCGCCGTCAACTCTTCCATACTGGCGGCAGTTTCAACCACGGCGGCGGCCTGCTGTTCGGTACGCGACGACAGGTCGGTATTGCCCTCGGCAATATCGCTGGCAGCGCGGGAAACCTGACTCACGCTGCTGCGGACCTCGCCAATCATCGCCCGCAGTTTGTCGTTCATCCGCCCCATCGCGCCGGTCAGCTTGCCCAGCTCGTCTTCGCCCTGCGCGCGAATGTCGGCGCTGAGATCGCCGCTGGCAATGCGCTCAGCCAGCAACAGGTTATGCTGCACCGGGCGGGTGATCTGACGGGTCACCCACCATGAGACCAGGATACCAAACAGGATCGCTACCACGCCGACAATCGCCGTAATGGTGCTTGAGCTGTAGGCCAGCGAATCATTGTGCGCTTTCACCAGGGCGATGATTTCGCGGATCGCCGCGCTGCTGTCATCCCCGGCCGATTTGACATTGTCCTCTGCTTTTTTCAGCGCCTGCTCCGCCGCGGCATCCCCTTTATTCGCCGTCACCGCCGCCATCGCTGTTTGCATCTCGCTCACGCTGCTGTCGAAGCGCGCCAGATGACCGGCAATCGCGTTAATGATGTATCACTCCAGCTGAGCGTCCGGGCCTCAGCCGTCAGCGCCTGGGCGTGTTTGACGTAGCCGGCCAGCAGTTGTCCTGATTTCTCCTCGCCGGTATAGAGGTACTTCAGGCGGTTAATTTTGGCCTGGAACACTTCAATATTGATGTTGTAGATAAGGTTGGTTTGCAGGTAGACATCGCGGATCTCTTTAAAGCGCAGTACGCTCATGGTGGTTGATACCGCCACCAGCAGCAATACCACGCCAAAACCCGCTGCGAGCTTTTTGCTCATTTTTATATTACGTAATCGTTGGCTGAAACTTAACATCCTGGTCTCCTTGAAAGGCAACGTTGCCTGTTCATGTTATCGGCAGGATGAACGCTTATTTCAGCGTATGGCTGGTCTTATCAGATTAAAAATGAAATAACGTTCCCGGCGGCATAATGCCTCCAGGAAATTATTTGCAGAGGAAAGTTTAAATTAACGAATATAGTCTTTACTTAAGTATTCCTTAACTTAAATATTGCCGCTGTAAGAGCGTATTGGCCTCATCAATCAGTTTATCTATCGCCTTCTGACAGGCGGTAACATCCCGGCGCTCAAGCGCCGAGAGTAAATCAGCATAGTGATAAGGCATGCTCTGGATGTCGCTCAGCTCTTCGCGCAGATAGTTGATACAGGGCCCGATTCGTACCCACAGCTGCTCAATAAGCGCGCTAAGGGTTGGCATTTCAGCGTACTGATAGAGCGTAAAGCGGAACACCTGGTTGGCATGCAGCGCCTGCTGGACATCCCCTTTGCGCATTGCGTCATGAAAAGCCTCCGACAGCGCGCGAAGGGCGTCGAGTCGCGATGCGGACATATGTTCGCAGGCGGCGGCAACGGCCATCGGTTCAAGCTGTTTTCTGATGGCGTTAATTTCGTTATAACGATCAAGCGTCACCTCCGGCACCAGAAAAGCCTGTGCCGGCGTGGCGTTCAGCGCGCCTGCGGAGACCAGCTGCAGCAGTGCTTCACGCACGGGGGTAATACTGGTACCTAATTTATCCGCAATCTCTTTCGTTATCAGCCGGGCGCCAGGTTTCAAAGAGCCGGTAATTAAAGCCCCTTTCAGACTGTGTTCGACCTGCATAGTAAGACTGACTCTGTGTGCTTTTTCTAAATGATCCAAATCAAGCATGTTTAATTCCCGTAGCCAACGCAAAAGACTATTTTGAGCATCGATTAAAAAATAGACGCCGGTTTGATATATCCTGTATCTTCATGCCTGGTGTTGGGAAATGCACAAAAAAAGCAAATACAAAAAATAGGTGCTGGTGGCAGCCTGGCGCATCTATGCTGATGACACTCAAAACTGCACTGGTTTAATTAAAGACAATATATCGTATCTTCACAAATCATTATGGCGGTAAAACCGCCATACGCTGTTTTTATTTACTCTCTGGCGCGACACGAATCACGACCTTACCGAAATTTTTGCCGGCAAGCAGCCCGCAAAGCGCCTGCGGCGCATTCTCCAGCCCGTCGGTCACCTGTTCACGATAGTGAATTTTCCCCTCGTCCAGCCAGCGCTGCATCTGCTGCTGAAACCCGGCAATCCGGTGGCCGTAATCCTGGCCGATGATAAAGCCCTGCATGCGGATGCGTTTCTTGAGGATCGTTGCCATCAGCAGCGGCAGACGGTCAGGGCCGTCCGGCAGTCGCGTGGCGTTGTAGCCGCTCACCAGACCGCAAACCGGAACGCGCGCGCGGGTATTTAACAGCGGCAGCACCGCATCAAAGACCTTGCCGCCGACGTTTTCATAATAGATATCAATACCATTCGGGCAGGCGGCGGCCAGCTGGGTGGCAAAATCTGGCGCATGGTGATCCAGACAGTGGTCAAAGCCCAGCACCCCGACGGCATGACGGCATTTTTCCGCGCCTCCCGCCACGCCTATCGTCCGACAGCCTTTGATCTTCGCAATCTGTCCGACCGTGGCCCCCACCGGACCGGTAGCGGCCGCCACCACCAGGGTTTCACCCGCCGTCGGCTGACCAATGTCCAGTAGTCCCATAAAGGCGGTAAAGCCCGGCATTCCCAGCACGCCCAGCGCCCAGGAGGGATGCGTCGGGTTCTCGCCCAGTTTCACCAGATCCTGCCCGTCCGATAGCGCGTACGCCTGCCATCCGCTGTAGCCCAGCACCCATTCGCCCGGGGTAAAATCAGGATGCTGCGACTGCTCAACGCGGCTAACCGTCCCTC
>JAFACP010000194.1 GCA_023425455.1 Pseudomonadota bacterium
CAAAAAAGGTCAGTACTGGCAGGTGCGGGAAAAAATGTTTGACTATGAAGGCCGATACCGACGGGCGAATGAACTGCGCTAGCGCCCAGGCTCGCGGTAGTTCATGGCCTTCAGGTCATCAAGCAGGCCGGGCCTGCGGGGTTGCCACGCCAGCCTTTTTTGCGTCCACGCGCCGCTGGCGCGCAGATCCAGCCGGGCGAAGGCGGCAAACCAGCCGAAATAGTCCCCAGCCTGCTCTTCCGTCAATGCCCGCGTCGGCAGCTGCATACCCGCCGCAACCGTTTCGCCAATAGCGCGGGACGAAATCGCCTCTTCGGCAACCGCATGATAACGTTCGCCGCTCGCCCCTCTCTCCAGCACGGCGCAGTACAGCCGGGCCACATCGTCCACATGGGCCGCCGACCAGCAGTTGGCCCCCTCTTCAATCCAGGCGACGCTGCCTTTTTCCCGGCACAGCTGAATGTAATACGAAATCAGCCCCTGACGGCGGGTGTCGTGGACCTGCGGCAGGCGTACGATCCGCACGTCAATCCCCTTTTCCAGTGCCGCATTCGCCGCCAGCTCGGAGGCGATGCGCGGGTTCGGATGGGCAGGGTTAAAAATCGCCTCCGTTGCAGGCTGACCATTTTCCGGGTCGCCCATACCGGTGCCGGAAGTGATGATTAACGGCCGCTGTGACCCGGCAAGCGCGCGACTCAATGCGAGAATGACCCGGCGATCTTTTTCGCAGTTGGCCGCAAAACGGCTGAAATCGTGATCAAACGCGGTGTGGATCACCGCATCCACATTGTCCACGGCGGGCAGCAGCGTATCGGGGTCATCTAACGTCCCAGGCTGGATCTCAATACCTGCCGCCCGCAGCCGCCCTGCACTCTCCTGCGAGCGTGCCAGACCGACAATCTGGTGACCCTTTTGTTGCAGTTCTTCAGCAATACGCGAACCAATAAACCCTGTCGCTCCGGTTAAAAATAGACGCATAACCTACCTCCTGATCAATGTCACAGGCAGGTTATCGTTGCAGCTGATACTATAAAAGTAGTGAATATATCGTAGTATAAGAACTAACAGGCTTACTATGTCCGATGAACACAACAATGCTACCGGTGAGTTTCTCAGGGCCTGCCGCTTACGTCTCGATCCTGCCTCACTGGGTTTCGCCCCCGGACGGCGGCGTACACCAGGACTGCGCCGGGAAGAGGTCGCGCAGCTGGCCAGTATCAGCCCGACCTGGTACACATGGCTTGAGCAAGGCCGCGGCGGCGCGCCGTCGAAAGCGGTATTAAACCGTATTGCCTCAGGGCTACGTTTAACGGCCACCGAGCGGGAACACCTCTTTATTCTCGCGTTCGGCCATCCGCCAGAGAGCCATTTCCGTGGCCCGGATACCATCACCCCTCGCCTGCAGCGCGTGCTGGATGCGATGACCGATAGCCCGGCCATTATTAAAACGGTGAGCTGGGACGTGATTGCCTGGAACCGGGCCGCCGCCGCGGTACTGACCGATTACGGCGCCATTGCGCGTGAGAAACGCAATATTCTGCGCCTGATGTTTAGCGACAGCCAGGTGCGGTCCCTGCAGAAAGAGTGGGAAAGTGTGGCGAGCATCGTGGTGAACGCATTTCGTGCCGATGTGACGCGCGCAGGTCGAACCCCCGAGACTGACCGGCTCATTGAGGAGCTTTCTCTCAGCAGCCCCGAATTCGCCGCCCTGTGGCGTCGTAACGACGTTGCCGGACACGCGGAAGGCATCAAGCACCTTCATCACCCGCAGCTGCAGGACATTGCGCTGGAATTTTCGACCTTTATCGTCGACGGACGCCCGGACCTGAGCATGATGGTATTTAATCCCGCTGATGAGCTGAGCCAGCAGCGTATCCGCCAGTGGCTGAAAACGCAGAGAGTCACGGGTAACGGTACGTTTTGATTGCTCAACAAGGGATTGGGGGCTATAATGCCGCCCGCTTTTGCATCCGCAAAGCAGAACACTCACCTGCTGCTGGGTCGCCTGTAGTGGGGTTTTAAATACAGAGAGAAATCAATGTTCACTATCGAAGCAGAAGTACGTAACGTGCAGGGTAAGGGTGCGAGCCGCCGCCTGCGTAACGCTAACAAGTTCCCGGCTATCGTTTACGGTGGCGAAGCTGCTCCAGTTTCTATCGAACTGGATCACGACAAAGTGTGGAACATGCAGAACAAACCTGAATTCTACAGCGAAGTTCTGACCATCGTTGTTGGCGGTAAAGAAGAAAAAGTGAAAGTTCAGGCTGTTCAGCGTCACGCGTTCAAGCCAAAACTGTCTCACATCGACTTCGTTCGCGCGTAATCGCCTCGCTGTCGAGAAAAAACCCCGCTTGTGCGGGGTTTTTTTATGGCGTCTATTTGCCGCCGGTGGTGCGACGCTGCAGCTGATCGCGCAAATTAGGTGGCGTGCCTTTAATCGTCAGCGTGTCCGTTGCCGGATCCCAGAAGATACGCTCGCCCAACAGCATGGCATCAAAATTGAGGGTTAACCCGCCGCCGCTGCCGGCAAATTTGGTTAACTGACGCAGCGTACTGCGATCGGCCGGGAAGCTCTCCTCAAGCTCATAGCCCTTGTCGGCGGTAAACGCCTGGAAGCTGACCTCGCTGACGCCCTCCAGCTCTTTTGACAGCGACTCCAGCTCAATCTCTTCACCCGCCTGCAGCTGTTCGTTGCAGTAGCTGTAAACCTGCTGACGCACATTCTGGCGCTCCGATTTATCGAGCTGCGCCTCCGCGGTGAAATCGTCCACCGCCTGCAGCAGGCCTTTGTTCTGCGCTTTCGCGTTAAGTCCTTCGCTGGCGCCCAGGAAGTCCATAAAGAAGT
>JAFACP010000296.1 GCA_023425455.1 Pseudomonadota bacterium
GGCGATAACGATCGCGCGTCCCTGGGCGTCGATAAAGATCTGTATCTGACCATTCCTCGCGGTCGGATGAAAGACCTGAAAGCCAGCTACGTACTGAACACCAGCGAGCTGCATGCACCGCTGCAGAAAAACCAGGTCGTAGGAACCATCAACTTCCAGCTTGACGGTAAGACTATCGATCAACGCCCTCTGGTCGTCCTGCAGGAGATCCCGGAAGGCAATTTCTTCGGCAAAATCATTGATTACATTAAATTGATGTTCCATCACTGGTTTGGCTAAAAATTGAACACTTGAAAGTGTGATTTTGATCCCCATATACTAAGCATCAGTAAAACTCCCGCCCCGTGGCGGGAGTTGTCATTTTTTACACACACCCCGGAGTTGACATGAAAACCAAACTTAACGAACTGCTTGAATTCCCTACTCCATTTACTTACAAAGTAATGGGGCAGGCGTTGCCTGAGCTGGTTGATCAGGTGGTTGAAGTGGTACAGCGCCATGCGCCGGGCGACTACTCTCCGTCGGTGAAACCAAGCAGCAAAGGCAACTACCATTCCGTTTCGATTACCATTACGGCGACCCATATTGAGCAGGTTGAAGCGCTGTATGAAGAGCTTGGCAATATCGACATTGTACGTATGGTGCTGTGATCCCTTTGCGGTTACCCGGATTGCCGGGTAACCCGTTCCCCCGCTGTGATATACTCCGCCTCACCTTTTGTCCCTCGTCTTCGGAGACGTTGTTTTGTTCCAGGATAACATTCTTGTCCGCCATCTCGGGCTACAACCTTACGAGCCGGTCTCCCGGGCTATGCATGAGTTCACCGACTCTCGCGATGACGCCACCCCGGACGAAATCTGGCTGGTGGAACACCTGCCCGTTTTCACTCAGGGTCAGGCCGGTAAAGCAGAACATCTGTTGATGACAGGCGATATTCCGGTTATTCAGAGCGATCGCGGCGGTCAGGTGACCTACCACGGCCCCGGTCAGCAGGTCATGTATGTGCTGCTGAACCTTAAGCGCAGAAAACTGGGCGTGCGCGAGCTGGTCACCCTGCTTGAGCAAACCGTGGTCAATACACTCGCAGAGTATGGTATCGATGCCCATCCGCGCGCGGATGCGCCGGGAGTGTATGTCGGGGAGATGAAGATCTGTTCACTGGGCCTGCGGATCCGCAAAGGGTGTTCATTCCACGGCCTGGCGCTGAATATTAATATGGACCTTACGCCGTTCCGGCGTATCAATCCTTGCGGCTACGCTGGCATGGAAATGACGCAAGTGTGCCAGTGGGTTGACAGCGCGACGCCTGACAATATTCGTCCTGTCCTGTTGCGTAACGTGTTAGCATTACTTAACAATCCACCCCACAAATATATTCCTGCTTAATATATCATACAGCCTGGCTCGATTATTTGACGGGCCACGGCTTATTTCCGCATTTACGCTTTACAACAATCCGCAGATTCTATATTTTCGAAGCGCCCGCATATTTGGGTTACATATTATTTAACCCCTAATCAGTGTTACCCGCAGGACTGATGTAACCTGCGTGATAATCACACAACTGTTTGTTTTTGATAAACAAGCGATACATTAATAACACTTTACGAATCTCTACAGGCATAATAAATAAATTCAACTATCATTCATATTGTGAATGAATACGGAGTGAAAGCGTGGAGTATAATAATTTACCAGCCAAACGCCTCAACGATCCCGGTGGAGAAGATAAGCCGCAAATTTTTCGGACTTTACGTAATATTGATCTCAATTTATTGACTATTTTTGAGGCAGTATATGTCCATAAGGGTATCGTTAATGCTGCGAAAATTCTTAACCTCACGCCCTCTGCAATTAGCCAGTCAATTCAAAAACTGCGCGCAATATTTCCTGACCCGCTATTTATTCGTAAAGGCCAGGGGGTAACGCCGACCGCCTATGCCACTCACCTGCACGAGTACATTAGCCAGGGGCTGGAATCGATTCTGGGCGCACTGGATTTAAACGGCAGCTACGACAAGCAGAGAACCATCACCATTGGCACCTCCCCTTCCCTCGGCGTACTGGTGATGCCCGCGATCTACCAGGCGATAAAACAGCATGCGCCGCAGCTGTTGCTACGCAACGTTACGGTTAACGAACCGGAAACCCAGCTGGCTCAATTTCAGACCGACCTGATTATCGACACCAATACCTTCAGCGCCCGCGCGCTGGGGCAGAACGTGCTTTACGCCGACAGCCTGATGCTGGTCTGTCGTCAGCACCATCCGGCGCTCACGCAGCCCTTTACCGTCGAGAATCTGCGCAGCTATGAACATTCGTCTTTTATTACAGAAGGCAAAGGCAGTCAGGCTCTGCGCCAGCGTATTGATGACATTTTTCCCGAACGCCAGATAAGCTTTAGCAGTTACAATATGTTTACCGCTGCGGCGCTGATTGGTAGCAGTGATATGCTCTGTGTGATGCCTTCTCGCCTGTATGCTCTGCTGAAAAACTGCTGGCCGCTGGAGACGATTCCGCTGAGTCAGCTGAACAGCGAATCTATTGAAATTTCATTGCATTACAACAAGCTAAGCCTGAGAGACCCGGTACTGGAAAATGTCATCAAGCTCATTCGCCAGGCTTTCTGACCCAGCCCGCCAGCACAACTCCCTGCCCCATGCAGGGCAAAACGCACAAAACAACAACTATTTTACAAATTGGCGAGCTGGCAGGCTGCTTTATCGACCGTTTCAATGATATACTGCCTGTCGTTCGTTCAAAAATAGTTGATAACTACAACATTTCCTTGAATTGAAACGCTTTCCTTCGATATTCGCAACTGGAACACGCACGCTATGAGTAAACCCATTGTGATGGAACGCGGTGTTAAATACCGCGATGCCGATAAAATGGCCCTTATCCCGGTTAAAAACGTGGCTACAGAGCGCGAAGCGCTGTTAAGAAAACCGGAATGGATGAAAATTAAACTTCCGGCAGACTCTTCGCGAATCCAGGGGATCAAAGCAGCGATGCGCAAAAATGGCCTTCACTCCGTTTGTGAAGAAGCCTCATGCCCTAACCTTGCTGAATGTTTCAATCACGGCACCGCGACATTTATGATTCTGGGTGCGATTTGCACCCGCCGCTGTCCATTCTGTGATGTTGCTCATGGCCGCCCGGTTGCGCCAGATACCAATGAACCGCATAAGCTGGCTCAGACCATTGCTGATATGGCGTTGCGCTACGTGGTTATCACCTCCGTTGACCGTGACGATCTCCGGGACGGCGGTGCACAGCACTTCGCTGATTGTATTACCGCTATCCGCGAAAAAAGCCCAAGCATTAAAATTGAAACGCTGGTACCTGACTTCCGTGGCCGTATGGATCGCGCCCTTGAGATCCTGACCGCGACACCGCCGGACGTCTTCAACCACAACCTGGAAAACGTGCCACGTCTCTACCGTCAGGTTCGCCCCGGCGCTGACTATAACTGGTCCCTTAAGTTGCTGGAACGCTTTAAAGAAGCTCACCCGGATATTCCGACGAAATCAGGCTTAATGGTTGGTCTCGGTGAAACGAATGCCGAAATCATCGACGTGATGCGCGATCTGCGCCGCCACGGCGTCACCATGTTAACGCTCGGACAGTATCTGCAACCCAGCCGCCATCACCTGCCGGTACAGCGCTATGTCAGCCCGGAAGAGTTTGACGAAATGAAAGCCGAAGCGATGGCGATGGGCTTTACCCACGCTGCCTGTGGCCCATTTGTACGCTCTTCTTATCACGCCGATATGCAGGCCAAAGGCGAAGAAGTAAAATAACGCTGTCGTATTCATTTACAGTAATACAAAAAAACCGGCCTGATAGCCGGTTTTTTTCGCAAGCCTTCAGGCTTTAGCACTACTCTTTGTGAGAAAGCTTATCTGCAGAGACGTCAACGTCGGCACCCTTCTTCGCCGCAGCGTCATCGTCGTTCATCGCTTTCTTAAAGCCTTTGATAGCAGCCCCAAGGTCGCCACCCAGCGTACGTAACTTTTTGGTACCAAACAGCAGAACGACCAGTGCGGCAACCACCAGCAGTTTGGTAATACTAATCTCACCCATAGATACCTTCTTTACATAAACAGGCTGCATTACGCGCCAAAAACCCGACTATATTAACGGTCATTTGATGCGCGCACACAATAGCAATCTGTAACAAGGTGAATCAAGCATTGCTGAAAAAAACATCATAATAATTGCGGTGGCGCAAAACGACGATTGCGAAGAACAGGCAGTTGACGACGAGCCCCGGCAATACGTTCGGAAGAGAGCTCCGCGAACAGTAAAGTCGGCGTCTCTGCCGCGGCGGCTATCGTCACCCCCAGCGGGTCAATGACCCTGCTCTGACCGATATTTTTGTTACCGCACTCCCCTGCCGCCAGCAGATAACAGGTGGTATCCAGCGCTCGCGCCGCCAGCAAGGTTGCCCAATGATGCTCTTTCAGGGCACCTTTGACCCATGCCGCAGGAAGCACCAGTACATCAGCCCCCTGTAACGCCAGATTGATGGCCATTTCAGGAAAGCGAATGTCATAGCAGGTCATCAGGCCAACGTTCATTTCATCAACCTGAATTAACGGCGGCAACGTATCGCCAGCATCGACGAGCCGGGACTCCTGAATACTGAACGCATCATAGAGATGCAGTTTCGCGTAGTGAGCAATAATCGCCCCCTCACGGATCACCACCAGCGTGTTCACGGCCCGACCTGCCGTTGACGGGACATGCACCGTCAGGATGGTCGTCATCGCATTGTCCGCGCTTTCCTCCCGTAGCAGGCGTAAAAACTCGCCCTCCAGAGGCTGGGCTGATTTTACCGACAGATCCGGATCGTTATCATCACGCGCCAGCAGCGCTTCGGGCAGAACCAGTAGCGATGCGCCCTGTTGCCGCGCCTGCGCCATTAACGATACGCATAGTTGGGCATTCGTTCGCCAGTCTGGCGTCACCGCAAACTGGCCTACCGCAGCATACATAGTTTGTCCCCTCATCATAATCAGCGTTAAACTCAGTGCTCTTACACATCAAATAGCAGGTATTTACAGTGTTACAACTACTTTTGGCCGTTTTTATTGGTGGAGGTACGGGAAGCGTGGCACGGTGGCTCTTGAGCATGCGGTTTAATCCGCTTCATCAGGCCATTCCAATGGGTACGTTAGCAGCCAACCTGACGGGTGCGTTTATCATTGGCCTGGGTCTGGCGTGGTTTAATCGCATGACCCATATCGACCCGGTCTGGAAAGTCTTGATCACCACCGGCTTCTGCGGCGGTTTGACCACCTTTTCCACGTTCTCCGCTGAAGTGGTATTCCTGCTTCAGGAGGGACGGGTGCTTTGGGGTCTGACAAACATTGCCATTAACCTGCTGGGCTCGCTGGCGATGACCGGGATCGCATTCTGGTTATTTTCTTCTGCCAGCCCACACTAACATTGCAGGCATTAATGTTGGCTTAATTTTTCTCTGTCACTCTGGAGGCAATATTGTATGAGGGTGACAGAATGAAAGAGAATTTGATGAGCGCCGGAATGGTACTGCTGAGCGTACTGATCGTTGCCAGCTTCCTGAAAATGTATCTTTTTAGCTGATTCAGAACGAAAAAAACCCGCTCAGTGAGCGGGTTTTGAAATTCTTGCTGACGCGTCTGAATTACAGAGCGATTACGTTAGCAGCAGAAGGGCCTTTGGCACCGTTAGTGATTTCAAACTCTACACGCTGACCTTCAGCCAGGGTTTTGAAACCATTAGACTGGATTGCAGAGAAGTGTACGAACACGTCTTTGCTGCCATCTTCCGGAGTAATGAAACCGAATCCTTTGGACTCATTAAACCACTTAACGTTACCTTTAATCTTAGACATCAAAATTACCTTTACATGAAAAAACGACACAAATGCTGTGTCGGGTATCAGTACAACAATTGTCGGGCGTTTTGTCCAGCGGATCTTTGATAAAAAGTGACAAAAGTCGCGTTAATTTTTACTGGCCGATTTTTATCCTTCTGGATCCAATACCGGTATGTTTTTTCGCCAAAAGGTTACGTTAATTCAGTTAAAACTGAAAACGCATCCAGGCAAAGTAAACGTTTCCGTTGTTATATGTCCCCGGAATATAGGTCATCTGGAATGTGGCAGGACCGTAGCCAATGGACGCCAGCGGCAACAGTACCGGAATCGGGATATAGTTCCAGTTATCGCGGGCGGTGAAGCCTGCGGTATAACCCAGACCGAGACGGAAATTGTCGTCCGCTAACGGGCGCCATGTTTTCTCCCAGCCGTAACCGCCAATAGGCTCCCACTTGTTAAAAGAGTCCTTAAAGGCCATCAGGTACAAGCCGTGCCAGTTGCCTTTGTCATCCCAACGCGACTGGCCGAAACCGGCACCCCAGGGACGTTCGTTGTAGCGATCCGTCTTTTCTTTGTCGTACGCAAAACGTGCATGCCAGGTGATTGCCGGGACATAAAGATCGTAATGCTCTGGCGCACGCCATGTTTCGGCAACGTTATCCGTAAACGTTGAGAACCAGCCTTTATCCTCTGCCTGCGCAATAGACGCAAACGTTAACTGTGCAAAAATAAACAATAAAATCAGGGAAAATTTATTACGTACACTCACAATGCAATTACCATTCTTAGTATTTGAGGCAAAGTTTACCATAGAATAGTTGAATGAAGGCTTAACAACATCAGCCTTACTCCTAATTCATTGCACCATTCTGGGAATATTCCTACACAAAAGTCCTGCATACCGGAATAATAGTATGCAGGAACGGCATTTAACGTTGATGGAGTAACTTGTAGAGTGCCGGAATAACCAGCATTGACAACAGCGGCGCCGTGATCATCCCACCGATCATCGGCGCAGCAATACGCTGCATGACCTCGGAACCACTGCCGCCGCCCCACATAATCGGCAGCAGCCCAGCCATGATAGTCGCCACCGTCATCACCTTCGGACGTACGCGCAACACGGCCCCTTCGTGGATGGCCCGCATCAGCATCGTGTTTCCCCCTTCGGGATCGCGGGCGCGATATTTATCCAGCGCGTGGTTTAAATAGAGCACCATAATTACGCCAAATTCTGCGGAAACCCCCGACAACGCGATGAACCCGACGGCCCCGGCCACCGATAAATTATATTCCAGCAGCCACAACAGCCACACGCCACCAATAAGTGCGAACGGTAATGTCCCCATTATTATCAGGACATCTGAAACGCGTTTAAACGTCAGCCACAGCAGGATAAATATAATCATTAGCGTTACCGGCAATACTATTTTAAGTTTCGCCGTCGCTCGCTCAAGATATTCAAACTGCCCTGACCAGGTGAGAGAAACACCCTGCGGCAGGGTCACCTCGTTTGCCACGCGCTGCTGCATTTCATCAACCGCAGACTTGAGATCGCGCCCGCGCAAATCCACATAAATCCAGTTGGAAAGACGCGCATTCTCGCTTTTTAACATCGGCGGACCTTCGGTAACGACGATCGTGGCCAGCTCCCCTAACGCCACCTGGCTGCCGTTCACCGTGACGACCGGCAATGCCCGTAGCTTATCGACATTATCCCGGAGATCGCGCGGATAACGCAGGTTGACAGGATAACGCTCACGTCCCTGAAGCACTTCACCGATATTCTCGCCCCCCACCAGCGTTGAGACCATGCTTTGCAGTTCATCAACCGATACCCCGTAACGTGCCGCTTTCTGCCGGTCAATTTGAATATCAACATAGCGGCCTCCGGTCAGCCGCTCGGCAAGCGCCGAGGTGACACCCGGAACCGTCTTCACCACCTGCTCAATGTGCTGTGCGACGCGTTCAATATCGGCAATATTATTGCCGTTCACCTTAATCCCTACCGGACTTTTTATCCCGGTCGCCAGCATATCCAGCCGGTTGCGGATCGGCGGCACCCAGACATTAGCAATACCGGGCACTGACACCGTTTTATCCAGTTCGTCCACCAGTTTTTGCGGGGTCATCCCCGCCCGCCACTCACTGCGCGGCTTAAAGTGAATGGTGGTTTCGAGCATGGTTAACGGCGCGGGATCGGTGGCAGATTCAGCTCTCCCGGCTTTGCCAAATACGCTCGCCACTTCGGGAACGCTCTTGATCAGCCGGTCGGTTTGCTGCAGCAGCCTTGAGGCTTCACGGGCGGAAATACCCGGCAGCGTCGACGGCATATACAGTAAATCGCCTTCATCCAGCGGCGGCATAAACTCGCTCCCCAGCCGGCTGAGCGGCCAGAGCGTCGCGAGTAACAGCGCAAACGCCAGCACCAGCGTGGTTTTAGGGAACGACAGCACCTTGTCCAGCAGCGGCTCGTAAAGGCGGATCAAAACGCGGTTTACCGGATTGGCTTTTTCATCGGGGATCCTGCCACGAATGAAATAGCCCATCAGCACCGGAACCAGGGTGATCCCAAGGCCCGCGGCGACCGCCATCGACCAGGTTTTGGTGAACGCCAGCGGCGAGAACATCCGCCCTTCCTGCGCCTCGAGGGAAAATACCGGAATAAAGGAGAGGGTGATGATCAGCAGGCTACAAAACAGCGCAGGCCCCACCTCCGTGGCCGCCTGTCCCGCCAGCTGCCAGTAATCTGCGGATGAAGGCTCTTTACCCGGATTGTCATGCCGCCACTGCTCCAGCACCTTGTGCATATTCTCAATCATCACAATGGCCGCATCCACCATCGCCCCGATGGCTATCGCGATCCCCCCCAGAGACATAATATTGGCGTTGATGCCCTGATAGTGCATGACCACAAACGCGCCGAGGATCCCGAGCGGTAAAGAGACGATCGCCACCAGCGCGGAGCGGAAATGAAACAGGAACAACACGCACACCGCCACCACCACCACAAACTCTTCCAGCAGCTTATGGGTCAGGGTTTTCACCGATGCTTCTATCAGCGTTGAGCGGTCATACACCGGGACAATTTCCACCCCCTGCGGCAAGGTTTTCTGCAGCGCATTGAGCTTCTCTTTTACCGCATGAATGGTCTCCAGCGCATTGCGGCCATAACGCATGATGACCACGCCGCCAGCGACTTCGCCTTCACCGTTCAGTTCGGCCACACCGCGACGAATTTCAGGCCCGAGGCCGATGCTCGCGACATCCTTCAGCAGGATCGGGACGCCGTCACGACTGGCGATCACGACATTGCGAAAATCGTCCAGTGAACGCAAATAGCCGGTGGTGCGTACCATATATTCCGCCTCCCCCATCTCCAGCAGCGCACCGCCGCTCTCCTTGTTGGCGGCCTGTACGGCCCTGGCAAGCTGACCGTGGGTAATATTCAACGCCCGCATTCTGGCGGGGTCAGCGACTATCTGATATTGCCGTACCATCCCGCCGATGCTGGCCACTTCCGAGACATCAGGCACCGTTTTAAGCTCGAATTTCAGCGTCCAGTCCTGAATCGCACGCAGATCGGCCAGGCTGTGCTTGCCGCTACGGTCAATCAGGGCGTATTCGTAGATCCAGCCAACGCCCGTGGCATCCGGGCCCAGTGAAACCTTCACCCCGGCCGGAAATTGCGACTGCACCTGGCTTAAATATTCCAGAACCCGGGAGCGCGCCCAGTAAAGGTCCGTTCCGTCCTCGAACAACACATACACATAAGCGTCACCAAACATGGAAAAACCACGCACCGTTTTGGCACCCGGCACCGAGAGCATCGAGGTGGTGAGAGGCCAGGTTACCTGGTCCTCAATGATCTGCGGCGCTTTGCCCGGATAGCTCGCCTTAACGATAACCTGCACATCAGAGAGATCAGGCAGCGCATCAAGCGGTGCGCGCTGCACCGCCCACCAGCCCCAACCGGCCATGACGACAGCGGCAAGGATCACCAGAAGACGGTTGCGTAGCGAAGCCCGAATCACGGCCGCGATCATGGTTTCACCTCCGGCATCACACTGCGAAGGCTGGCTTCGGAATCAATCAGGAACTGCCCGGAGCTGACCACGGTATCGCCCTCTTTCAGGCCCGAACGAATTTCCGTCCAGCCCTCTGCCGTCAGACCCGTCTCCACCGTTACCGGGTGGAAGTAGCCATCCCCGGTCGCCAGCAGCAGTCGCGAACGGTCACCGCTATTGATCACCGCCTCTTCAGGAACCGCCAGCACCGGCGGACGCTGTGCCGCCTGTGAGCGTGACACGGTTAGATACATTCCCGGTTTTAGCTTCTGGTCGGGGTTTTTCAGCACAATACGCGCCTTAAGCGTCCGGGTGGCGGTGTCCATCTGGGGCAACAGTTCACTGACCGTGCCGTGGAACTGCGCTCCGGGCCAGCTTTCGCT
>JAFACP010000242.1 GCA_023425455.1 Pseudomonadota bacterium
CCACCGTCCTGCTTCTGCTCCTCGCGCTGCCGCTGCTGAAAATTCTGCAGGCGGAGTCGGGCACGCTGGCGGTGAAAGCCATCGTGGTGCTGGTTGCCGGAGGTCTGGTGGGCATGCTGGCGGGACCGGGTCCGGCGATGCTGTCGGAGATGTTCCCCACCCACGTGCGCTATACCGGACTTGGGCTGGCCTATTCCCTGTCAAACGCCATTTTCTCGGGCTGCGCGGGCCTGATCATTACCGGGCTGATCAAAGAGACGGGGAACCTGGATATTCCGGCTTACTACGTGATGGCGACGGCGCTGGTGAGCATTGTCGCACTGATGACGCTCAGGAAAGATGACCATTTACGGTCACTTGAGGAGTGAAGTTTTGTCGGCCGGGTGAGGCGTAAGCGTCACCCGGCACACCGTTTACCCGCGCTGACGTACCGCCTCGAACAGGCAGATCCCCGTTGCCACGGAGACGTTCAGGGAGGAGACGCTACCGGCCATTGGAATGCTAATCAGCTCATCGCAATGCTCTCGCGTCAGACGACGCATCCCTTCGCCTTCCGCCCCCATCACCAGCGCCAGCCGGCCGGTCATTTTGCTCTGATACAGAGTATGGTCAGCTTCGCCGGCCGTGCCGACGATCCAGATATTCTCTTCCTGCAGCAGGCGCATGGTACGCGCCAGATTGGTCACGCGGATCAACGGGACGTTCTCTGCTGCGCCGCAGGCCACTTTTTTCGCCGTCGCGTTCAGCTGCGCAGAACGATCTTTTGGCACGATAACCGCATGAACACCTGCCGCATCTGCGCTACGCAGGCATGCGCCGAGGTTGTGCGGATCGGTGACGCCGTCGAGGATCAGGAAGAAGGGGTTATCCAGCGCCGCTATCAGATCCGGCAGATCGTTTTCCTGATACTGACGTCCCGGCTTCACGCGGGCGATAATGCCCTGGTGAACGGCACCTTCGCTCTTCTCGTCCAGGAACTGACGGTTCGCCAGCTGGATCACCACGCCTTGCGCTTCGAGGGCGTGGATCAGCGGCATCAGACGTTTATCTTCACGCCCTTTCAGAATGAACACTTCCTGAAAACGCTCCGGTGCGCGCTCCAGCAGGGCCTGCACCGCGTGGATGCCGTAAATCATTTCACTCATTGATGATTCTCATTATGACTTTTCTTTTCCCTCTCCCCGCAGGGAGAGGGTCAGGGTTGACGAAGCTTACTCCGCCTGTGTTTTCTTCGCCGCACGCTTCGCTTTAGTCGCGGCAGCAATTTTTTGCGTTTTCGCCGACGGTTTTTTTGCCTTTCTGGCCTCTTTCTTCGCCGCCTTCGGCTTTTGTTTCTTCTCGCCACGGAAGGCGCTGTCCGGTTCGAAGTTCACTTTTTTACCGGTCTGACGACGTTTGCCGCTGACGCCGCTGCCTTTTTTCGTCTTTTCACGCGCCGTTTTACCCGGGTTACGCGGACCGCGTTCGCTGGAGATCAGGCTGAAGTCAATTTTACGCTCGTCCATGTTGACGGCTTCCACCCGCACTTCCACCCGATCACCCAGACGATAGGTTTGCCCGCCGGATTCGCCAATCAGACGCTGTCCGACCTGGTCGAAACGGTAGTAATCGTTGTCGAGGTTCGACACATGCACCAGACCGTCAATAAACAGTTCATCGAGGCGAACGAAGAAACCAAAACCGGTCACGCTGGAGATGACGCCCTTAAAGACGTTACCCACCTGGTCCAGCATAAAGTCGCATTTCAGCCAGTCTGAGACTTCCCGCGTTGCCTCATCGGCACGACGCTCGGTCATCGAACAGTGCTGACCAAGCTGCAGCATCTCATCCATCGAGTAGTGGTAACCACCCGTTTCGGTACTGTTCCCCTTGTGCCCCTGCTCCAGCGCCAGCAGATACTTAATGGCGCGGTGCAAAGAGAGGTCCGGATAACGACGGATTGGCGACGTGAAATGGGCATAAGACTGGAGCGCCAGGCCGAAGTGACCTCGGTTTTCCGGATCGTAGATAGCCTGCTTCATGGAGCGTAACAGCATGGTCTGCAGCATCTCTGCATCAGGACGATCGCCAATGGATTCCAGCAGTTCCGCGTAGTCGCGCGGCTCGGGCTTATTGCCGCCAGGCAGCTCAAGCCCCAGCTCCGCCAGCACGGAACGGAAAGCGGTGATGGCCTCGGTCGACGGCTTATCATGAATACGGAACAGGGCCGGCTCTTTGGCTTTCTCGACGAAACGCGCCGCAGAGATGTTCGCCAGGATCATGCACTCTTCAATCAGCTTGTGGGCGTCGTTACGCTGAGTCTGCTCAATACGCTCAATACGGCGTTCGGCATTGAAGATAAACTTCGCCTCTTCGCTCTCAAACGAGATCCCACCGCGCTCCTCACGGGCCTGATCCAGCGTTTTGTAGAGGTTGTGCAACTCTTCAATGTGTTTGACCAGCGGGGCGTATTGTTCACGCAGGTCCTGATCGCCCTGCAGCATATGCCAGACTTTGGTATAGGTCAGACGCGCATGAGAGCTCATCACCGCTTCGTAGAACCTGTAGCCCGTCAGACGCCCTTTGCTGGAGATGGTCATCTCGCAGACCATGCAGAGACGGTCAACCTGCGGGTTCAGTGAACAGAGACCGTTTGAGAGCACTTCCGGCAGCATCGGCACCACCTGAGACGGGAAGTAGACCGACGTGCCGCGACTGCGCGCTTCGTTATCCAGCGGCGTATGCGGACGAACGTAATAGCTCACGTCCGCGATAGCCACCCACAAGCGCCAGCCGCCGCCGCGCTTTTTCTCACAGTAGACGGCGTCATCAAAGTCGCGAGCGTCTTCACCATCGATCGTCACCAGCGGCAGATCGCGCAGGTCGACACGGCCAGCTTTGGACTCTTCCGGCACCACCTCTTTCAGGCCCGCGATCTGCTCTTCTACCGCCGTTGGCCAGATATAGGGGATTTCATGGGTACGTAGCGCCATATCGACGGCCATACCGGTGCCCATGTTATCGCCCAGCACTTCAACGATTTTGCCAACGGCTTTGGTACGGCGCGTAGGACGCTGGGTGAGTTCGACCACCACCACAAAGCCCATGCGCGCGCCCATCACCTCTTCCGGCGGGATCAGAATATCGAAGCTCAGACGACTGTCGTCAGGCACCACGAACCCCACGCCCGCGTCGGTGAAGTAGCGACCGACAATCTGGCTGGTTTTCGGCACCAGCACGCGCACCACACGCGCTTCACGACGGCCTTTACGATCCGCCCCCAGCGGCTGGGCCAGGATCTGATCGCCATGGATACACATTTTCATCTGTTCAGATGACAGATAGAGATCGTCCTTACGGCCTTCCACGCGCAGGAAACCATAGCCGTCACGGTGACCGATAACGGTCCCCTTCAGCAGATCGAGGCGTTCTGGCAGGGCATAGCACTGACGGCGGGTAAAGACCAGCTGCCCGTCGCGCTCCATCGCACGCAGGCGACGGCGAAGGGCTTCAGTCTGCTCTTCGCCTTCAATGTTTAATTCAACGGCAAGTTCTTCACGGTTGGCGGGTTTTTCGCGTTTTGTTAAGTGTTCAATGATGAACTCGCGGCTTGGGATAGGGTTCGCGTATTTTTCGGCTTCGCGTTCCTGGAAAGGATCTTGTGACATCTCGGTTCCTCCGTTGTCAGCTCCGGTGGAAATCTGCTTCATTCCACCAGCAATAATTTATAAAGCGGTTGATTCTCTTCAACCAAATCGGCCAGCGTGTAGTTATCCAGCTCCTTGAGAAAACTTTGCACGGCCTTAGAAAGCGCCTCTTTCAGGCGACAAGCGGGCGTGATGTGGCAAAACTCGCTACTGCAGTTCACCAGAGATAACGGCTCCAGTTCACGGACCACATCACCAACACGAATACTTTGCGCCGGTTTACCCAGACGTATTCCCCCATTCTTCCCGCGGACGGCAGCAACGTATCCGGCGCGACTAAGTTGATTAATTATTTTGACCATATGATTACGGGACACGCCGTAGACCTCTGTTACCTCAGAGATACTGGTCATTTTTCCGTCGGGTAACGACGCCATGTAAATCAGCGCGCGCAAACCGTAATCGGTGAAACTTGTTAACTGCACATCAACCTCAGGAAAAGGGAAAACGCGGTTAAACCGCAGAGATATCCATTAATGATGATAAACCAGCCAGATAGTTAGCGGCTAATTTATTTGACTGACGGGACGAAAAAGCGGGAATTCGGGAACGTAAGCGGGAGGGTGTAACCTCTGTCTGGCCTGCGGGTTACCCCACAGGCCATCAGTCACGAAAATCAGGCGTCGAACGGATCGCGCAGAATCATCGTTTCAGTACGGTCAGGGCCGGTAGAGATAATATCAATCGGCACCTCGGTCAGTTCTTCGATACGCTTGATGTAGTCCAGCGCTGCCTGCGGCAGACCACTACGCTCTTTCACGCCAAAGGTGGTTTCAGACCAGCCAGGCATGGTTTCGTAGATTGGCTCGATACCTTCCCAGTCGTCAGCGGCCAGCGGGGTGGTGGTCACTTCGCGGCCATCCGGCATGCGGTAACCAACACAGATTTTCACCTCTTTCAGGCCGTCCAGCACGTCCAGCTTGGTCAGACAGAAGCCTGACAGGGAGTTGATCTGTACCGCACGGCGCACGGCAACCGCGTCCAGCCAGCCGGTACGACGACGACGACCGGTGGTGGCGCCAAACTCGTTACCTTGCTTGCACAGGAACTCGCCGGTTTCATCAAACAGCTCCGTCGGGAACGGACCTGCACCCACGCGTGTGG
>JAFACP010000301.1 GCA_023425455.1 Pseudomonadota bacterium
CGTTCAGTCCCCATCCGTGCAGCAGCACAAGATGGCACTTTCCCGTCCCGACGGTCTGCCACCACAGCGTCTTCATCAGTTACTGTTCTCTTTTTGACATGGAGGATGCCTATGCTAACAGTGCCCGGCTTGTGCTGGCTATGCCGAATGCCGCTCGCGCTGAGCCGGTGGGGGATCTGCTCGGTCTGTACCCGCGCGCTGGGCGAAAGCGCAACCCTCTGCCCACAGTGCGGTTTGCCGGCCACCCGCCAGAACGTCTCCTGCGGCCGCTGCCTGCAAAGCCCCCCGCCGTGGCGGGCGCTGGTGACGGTCAATGCCTATCGCCCGCCGCTGAGCAGCCTGCTGCACAGGCTGAAATTTTCTCGCCAGTCCTCCCTTGCGCAACCGCTCGCCCGTCTGATGCTACTGGCCCTGCTACAGGCGCGGCGCACCCGTGCGCTGGCGGACGCTGACCTGCTGGTATGCGTGCCGCTGCACCGGCATCGACACTGGCGACGCGGATATAACCAGAGCGACCTGCTCTGCCGCCCGCTCGCCCGCTGGCTCGGCTGCCGTTACGTGCCCTCGGCGCTGACCCGCATCCATGCCGCCGCGCTCCAGCATCGGCTGAACGCCAGGCAGCGCAAAAAAAACCTGAAAAACGCCTTTCGCCTTGAAATACCGGTCAACGGCCTCCATATCGCGCTGGTGGATGATGTCGTCACCACCGGCAGTACCGTTGCCGAACTTTCCCGACTGCTTTTGCAAAGCGGTGCCGCGTCGGTTCAGGTATGGTGTCTGTGCCGTACCTTGTAGCCCTTCTTCAATGGGCGTATGATTATACCCAGGTAATTTAGTCAACTATTAGGCCAAAGCTATGATCCGTATTTCCGATTCTGCACAAGCGCACTTTGCCAAACTGCTGGCAAATCAGGAAGAAGGGACGCAGATCCGCGTGTTTGTGATCAATCCAGGCACTCCGAATGCAGAATGTGGTGTCTCTTATTGTCCTCCGGATGCTGTAGAAGCAACGGATACCGCCCTGAAATTTGAGCAGCTCACCGCCTACGTCGATGAGCTGAGCGCGCCGTATCTTGAAGATGCGGAAATCGATTTTGTCACAGACCAGCTGGGCTCTCAGCTGACCCTGAAAGCGCCAAACGCCAAGATGCGTAAAGTGGCAGACGATGCGCCGCTGATGGAGCGCGTGGAGTATCTGCTGCAGTCCCAGATCAACCCGCAGCTGGCCGGCCACGGCGGTCGTGTCTCGCTGATGGAGATCACCGACGAAGGCTTTGCTATCCTGCAGTTCGGCGGCGGTTGTAACGGCTGCTCAATGGTCGACGTGACCCTGAAAGAAGGGATTGAGAAGCAACTGCTGAACGAATTCCCTGAGCTGAAAGGCGTGCGCGATCTGACTGAACACCAGCGCGGCGAGCACTCTTACTACTAATTACGCTCCCCGTCCCTGTTTCCCGGTGGCGCAGCGCTTTCCGGGCCGACAATACCGCATCACCAGCCGGGTAAGGCAACGCCTCCACCCGGCTTTTCTTTTCCAGCCGTGCCTGTGCCATATGTTGACCTGGGTCTCATTATTCAAATTTTGCCTGCCAGGGTGATTCTCAACCACCGGATGTTACCCGTATCATTCATGGGTGCACTAATGAACCTTATAACAGCCGACTAAACTTCACTGTTTTACAGGCATCAGTATTAGTGCCGTTATCTCTCTGTTCCCAGTTGGGACAATCGGATGTTGTCGTTGAAACAATGACGTTACCCATAACAATTCAAAGGCCAGGTAAATCATGCCATTAGTCATCGTTGCTATCGGTGTTGTGTTATTACTGCTCCTGATGATCCGTTTCAAAATGAACGGATTTATCGCATTGGTTCTGGTGGCGCTTGCAGTCGGTCTGATGCAAGGTATGCCGCTGGTAAAAGTTATCAGCTCCATCAAGGCAGGCGTCGGCGGCACGCTCGGCAGCCTGGCGTTGATCATGGGCTTCGGCGCCATGCTCGGCAAAATGCTGGCAGACTGCGGCGGCGCGCAGCGTATCGCCACCACGCTGATTGCCAAATTTGGTAAGAAGAACATTCAGTGGGCGGTGGTGTTAACCGGTTTTACCGTCGGTTTCGCGCTGTTCTATGAAGTCGGCTTCGTACTGATGCTGCCGCTGGTCTTCACCATTGCTGCGGCAGCGAACATCCCGCTGCTGTACGTTGGCGTGCCCATGGCGGCGGCGCTGTCCGTGACTCACGGCTTCCTGCCGCCACACCCGGGTCCCACCGCTATCGCCACCATTTTCCACGCCGATATGGGTAAAACCCTGCTGTTCGGTACGATTCTGGCGATCCCGACCGTGATCCTGGCCGGCCCGGTGTATGCACGTTTCCTGAAAGGCATCGATAAACCGATTCCGGAGGGCCTGTACAACGCAAAAACCTTCACGGAAGAAGAGATGCCGGGCTTCGGCGTCAGCGTCTGGACCTCTCTGGTGCCGGTGATCCTGATGGCGATGCGCGCCATTGCGGAGATGATCCTGCCAAAAGGCCACGTCTTCCTCTCCGTCGCAGAATTCCTCGGCGACCCGGTGATGGCGACGCTGATCGCGGTGCTGATTGCGATGTTCACCTTTGGCCTGAACCGTGGTCGTTCGATGGATCAGATCAATGACACCCTGACGTCATCCATCAAAATCATTGCCATGATGCTCCTGATCATCGGCGGCGGAGGTGCCTTCAAGCAGGTACTGGTCGACAGCGGCGTGGATAAATACATCGCCTCAATGATGCATGAAACCAACGTCTCGCCGATCCTGATGGCGTGGTCGATTGCCGCCGTTCTGCGTATTGCGCTGGGTTCTGCTACGGTTGCGGCCATCACTGCTGGCGGTATCGTGGCACCGCTGATTGCCACCACCGGCGTCAGCCCTGAGCTGATGGTTATCGCCGTCGGTTCCGGTAGCGTGATTTTCTCTCACGTTAACGATCCGGGCTTCTGGCTGTTCAAGGAGTACTTCAATCTCACTATCGGTGAAACCATCAAGTCCTGGTCCGCGCTGGAAACCATTATTTCGGTCTGCGGCCTGGTCGGTTGTCTGTTGCTCAATATGGCTATCTAAGCCAAAAAAGAACCCGCCGTCTGGCGGGTTCTTGTTATCACCTCTTCACCACGGCACGTCGCCGCTTATCGAGATCCTTAATCAGCTTGTTCACCGCCTCATCGGCAAACATCGCCTCTAACGTGACGGACAGCTTACGACGCCAGTTTTTGTACTGATAGCTGGTGCCAGGGATATTGACCGGCTCGGCCATATCAATCCAGTCTTCCGGCTGTAGCCCCAGCAGCGCGCTGTTGCTGTCGGCGATATAGCGCTGCAAACCCCGGTTAAGCGTCGCGGTCATCGCCATCAGTGAGGCGTGATGTCCGGCGCGTTTAGGCAGGCAGCCGTGCTTATGCAGGGCATCCAGCAGCCCCTGTTTCGCCAGCTCACGATCCTGATACAGGCCGCGCAGCACCGCTTCGTCCGGATAGAGCCCCAGCGTTTTCCCGAGCGTTAAGTCACCGCTCTCCCAGTAACCGCGAAGCGTAGGCAGATCGTGGGTTGTCGCCACCGCCATTGACTGCGCCGGGTACGCCTGTGGCGCGCGGAAGGTTTTCTCATGGTCGTTTTCAAAATAGAGCACTTTGTAGGAGTAGACGCCGCTGTCGCGCAGTTTCCCGACAATCTCAACCGGCACCGTCCCGAGATCTTCGCCAATCACCATACACCGGTGACGCTGACTCTCCAGCGCAAGGATCGACAGCAGATCGTCGACAGGGTATTGCACGTAAGCCCCGTGATCCGCTGTTTCACCGTAAGGGATCCACCACAGACGCAGCACCGACATCACATGATCAATACGCAGCGCCCCGCAGTTCTGCATGTTGGCGCGCAGCAGGTCGATAAACGGCTCATACGCGCGGGCGGCCATCACGTGCGGGTCCATCGGCGGCAGCCCCCAGTTCTGACCCAGCGGGCCGAGAATGTCCGGCGGTGCGCCAACCGAGGCTTTCAGGCAGTAAAGCTCACGATCGCACCAGGTCTCCGCCCCGCCTTCCGCCACCCCTACCGCCAGGTCGCGGTACAGGCCGATCGGCATGTTGTACCCCTGGCTCACCTGCCAGCAGGCGGCGAACTGCTCAAAGGCCAGCCACTGTAGCCACAGGTAGAAGTCCACCTCATCGGCGTGTTTATCGCAAAACGCCTTTACCTGCGGGCTATCGACAGACTGATACTCCTGCGGCCATACCGGCCAGCCCCAGCGCATCTCATCTTCTTTGACCTGCCAGGCATGCAGTGCATCGAAAGCCGCCTGCCAGTAGAGGCTCTCGCCCTCCCCGGCGACAAACTGGCGGAAGGCCGACATCTGTTCATCTTCACGCAGCGCAAAGCGCTTCCACGCCAGGCGCAGCGCGGCCATTTTGAGCGAAGTCACCGTCGCATAGTCGACCCATTCGGCGTCACGGGCCTGCTTCAGCAGCTGCTGTGTGGTAGCAAGCGACCACCATGCCTGCGCCTCTTCGCTGTTTTTAAAATCGTCCAGCGCATTCACGTCGATGTAAATCACGTTCAGCCAGCGCCGGGACGACGGACTATACGGACTGGCGCTTTCCGGGTTCGCCGGGTAGAGTGCGTGAATAGGGTTAAGGCCGATAAACGCCCCGCCCCGCGCGCCGACATCCGCCAGCATGGTTTGCAGATCGCCGAAATCGCCGATCCCCCAGTTGCGCTCAGAGCGCAGCGTGTAGAGCTGCACGCAGGCACCCCACAGCTTTTTGCCCGCAATCAGCGCCTGCGGCTCGTAGCAGCGTTTTGGCGCAACAATCACCCGACAATGAAAACGCTGGTCGTCCTGGGTGAGGGTTAAAGAGTGGTAGCCCTCCGGCAGTTTTGCCGGAAGGTTAAGCGCTTTACCGCCGGTTGCGTGGCCTTTGTGCTGATGCCCCTCTTCGGTGGTGAGCAGCCAGCTAAACTCGCCGCGCCCCGCGACCGCCAGCGGCATCTTTTTGCCGGCGGTAAAGACCTTCACGTTGGGCACCGGCGCGGCCGACGCTTTCGCGTCGGCGTTGTGCATGGCATCCAGCAAACGTCTTTTTGTGTCCGCACCAATAGACTGCGGTTTGCCGTGGGCATTGATGTAACTGAGGCTGATCCCCGCCGCCTGTGCGGCACTGTCCAGACGTTTACTCTCCATCGCGCTTCCTTAGCGTTTTGCCTGCCAGATACGAGCCTGATAATCACGGATTGAGCGATCGGAACTGAACATGCCGCAGCGGGCGGTGTTCAGGATGCATGCCCGGGTCCAGGCCTCCTGGTCGCGGTACAGCACGTCGACCTGCTTCTGCGCGTCCACGTATGCCGCGAAGTCCGCCATCACCAGGTACGGGTCACCGCCGTGTTTGTCCATGCTGTGCAGCATCTGGTCGAACGCGTGCTTGTCACCGTCGCTGTATTTGCCGCTCTCCAGCTCTTTCAGCACCGCATCAAGCAGTTTGTCTTTCTTGCGCCACTTCACCGGATCGTAGCCTTTCGCCTTCAGGGCTTTCACCTCTTCAACGGTATGGCCGAAGATAAAGATGTTCTCTTCACCTACCTTCCCGGCAATCTCGACGTTGGCTCCGTCCAGCGTACCAACCGTCAGCGCGCCGTTCAGGGCCAGCTTCATATTGCCGGTACCGGAGGCCTCTTTACCCGCCGTGGAGATCTGCTCGGAGATATCCGCCGCCGGGATCAGCATTTCCGCCGCCGACACGCAGTAGTCCGGCAGGAACACCACCTTCAGCTTGTCACCCACCCGCGGATCGTTGTTGATGGCTTCCGCCACCTTGTTGATCGCGAGAATGATGTTTTTCGCCAGGTAATAACCCGGTGCCGCTTTCGCACCGAACAGGAACACGCGAGGAACGCGGTCTGCTTTCGGGTTCTCGCGGATCTCTTTATACAGCGCCAGAATGTGCAGCAGGTTCAGGTGCTGGCGTTTGTACTCGTGCAGGCGCTTAATCTGAATGTCGAAAATGGCGTTCGGGTTGATCTCAATCCCGGTACGCATTTTCACGAACGCCGCCAGGCGAACTTTGTTCTCCAGCTTGATGGCGCGGTATTGCTCACGGAATTTCGCGTTGTCAGCCTGCTTTTCCAGATGAATGAGCTGGTCCAGATCGTTGGCCCACTCTTTCTTCAGGGTTTTGTCCAGCAGAGCGGCCAGCAGCGGGTTACACTGCTTGATCCAGCGACGTGGGGTGATGCCGTTGGTCACATTGTGGAATTTGGCCGGCCACAGGTGGTGGTATTCCGGGAACAGATCTTTCATCACCAGATCGGAGTGCAGCGCCGCCACACCGTTGACCGCAAAGCCGCTCACCACGCACATGTTCGCCATGCGCACCTGTTTATCGTGAACCACCGCCAGCTTCGCCCAGACGGCTTTATCGCCCGGCCAGGTTTTCTCCACCAATTTTTTAAACTGGTCGTTAATCGTGTTGATGATCTGCATATGGCGCGGCAGCAGGGCTTTCACCAGCTTCTCATCCCAGCACTCCAGCGCTTCCGGCATCAGCGTGTGGTTGGTGTAGGCGAAGGTGCGGCTGGTTATTGCCCACGCGTCATCCCAGCTCAGCTGGTGTTCGTCAATCAGCACACGCAGCAGCTCCGGAATAGCGATGGTCGGGTGGGTGTCGTTAAGCTGGATCACTTCGAAGTCCGGCAGCTGCGCCAGCGTGCGGCCTGCCAGATGGTGACGGCGCAGGATATCCGCCACAGAACAGGCGCACTGGAAATACTGCTGCATCAGGCGCAGTTTTTTGCCCGCCAGATGGTTGTCATTCGGGTAGAGCACCTTGGTCAGTTTCTCGGCGTCGATCCCCTGCTGCTCGGCGCGCAGGAAATCGCCGTCGTTGAATTTGGTCAGGTTGAACGGATGCGCGTGTTTCGCCTGCCACAGGCGTAGCGGCTGCGCCACGCCGTTACGGTAGCCGAGAACAGGCAGGTCCCAGGCTTCGCCGATAAGGGTAAACGCCGGCTCCCAGTGCCCCTGTTTCGTGACCTTACCGCCAATG
>JAFACP010000295.1 GCA_023425455.1 Pseudomonadota bacterium
GGTGCCCACCTCTTCCCGGTTGCCAAGAAAATCGCGCCAGCGCTTATCGCCATAATTCTCGCCAAGGCAAATGACCTTCTCACCCGCATCGCCGTTTGACAGCACGACCACGCAGCCGGGATCGTCATCGGTACCGCTGCGGCTAAAAGCGATGCAGTTGGGGTGATCGAAGAACAGGGTCTGAACGCCGTGGGCAAAACGCTGACGGGCGAGAATAAGCTCGTGCAGCTGTTCAATGACCGGCATGTCAATCTGGCAGATTTCGCCATCACCACCGGTATCCTCATAGCGTGCGCCGAAGAGATCCGGATAGAACACGCAGGGCACCCCGTTCTCGCGCAGCAGGATAAGCGCATAGGCCAGCGGCTTAAACCAGGCCTCGACCGGCGCTTCAAGCGCCTGTAGCGGCTGAGTGTCGTGATTTGCCACCAGCGTGACGGCGTGGAACGGGTCTGCTTCAACCAGGGTGCCGGTGAAAATCTGGCGCATGTCGTAGTCACGTCCCAGGCGGGAGGCTTGATGAAAATTGAGCTGCAGCGGGGCGTCAAACAGCATCGTTTTCCCCGCGACCTGATCGATATAGGCGTGCAGTTTATCTACCTCATGCGACCAGTACTCCGCCACGATAAACAGCGGTTGCCCGGCCACCGCCTGAACGTGCTCAATCCACTCCTTGTAAAACCAGGCCGGGATATGTTTTACCGCGTCGAGACGAAAACCGTTGCAGCCTGTCTGCTCCATCACCCAGCGCGCCCAGTATTTGATCTCTTCCGTCACCGCGTGATTGCGAAAATCGATATTTTCGCCCATCAGGTAGTCGAAGTTCCCCAGCTCATCATCGACCTGATCGTTCCAGCCGTCGCCGGTATAGTCGTTGATAATTTTGAAGACGCCGTCTTCAGTGGGATTTTCAATGTGGTCGATACCGCTGAAGCATTTAAAATCCCAGATAAACTGCGAATAACGCCCGTCGCGGGCGGGGAAGGTGTAGCGCGTCCAGGCTTCGCACGCAATGACCTCTTCGTCGATATGCGTCCGGTCGTGTGGCTTAACCCGCTGAACATGCAGGGACTCTTTTTCGTCGGCACCCATCTTGTGGTTAACTACCACGTCCAGCAGCACCGCAATCTCATTGTCCTTCAGCGCGGCAATGGCCTCGAGGAGCTGCGCCTTATCGCCATATTTGGTGGCAATCGTGCCCTTTTGGTCAAACTCGCCGAGATCGAACAGGTCATAGGTGTCATATCCGACAGAATAGCCGCCCGATGCCCCTTTATACGCCGGCGGCAGCCAGACCATATTGATACCGATTTCATTCAGGTTGGGGGCCAGCGCGGTCACTTCGCGCCAGAGTTCTCCGCCAGTCGGGTAATACCAGTGAAAGCATTGCAGAAGGGTGGGGTTTTTCATCGTCCGTGCTCCAGAAGCCGTTTGGCTGACTTCTGGAGTATGGATGATGAAATCATAATTGGGAGTCGCGGGTCAGACTTTCTGGATAAAGAATATTCCCTGAGAGTTTTCCATAAGCTGTGGAGATGGATTGTTGCTTACCCGTTTGATCGATGAGACTACGTAATTCGTCCATTCGGTTTTTTAACATCTCTTTTAGTTTTTGCTCGTTTTCCAGGATTTTTTCCAGCAGAAAACGCGCCTGCTCGACCTGAGCGGGGGGGCATGACGTGATGGGATTCCGTGAGATGCTTTCCACCAGTTGAACGTAATGCATTTCCTGCTCAATTAACTCATCCCACTTACCGGCATGGGCGAGGTTCAGCATAGCAATACTCTGAGCATGCAAGGCATGCCAGTGACTGAGAGCGGCGCTGGGAGTATTCATTAAAATTATCCTGAAATGGAAGACGCACTGGGGCCGATTTGTTTCCACGCATCCGCAATGTTCTTAAGTAATCCCTCAACTTCAACAATTGCATCCACGTCGTTACGCAGGTTAGCCAGTAACAATCGGCGAACCATGTACTCATATAAAGAGGCGAGATTGTCGGACAGCTCACCTCCGACCTCCATATTCAGGCCCGCCTTCAACCCGTTATCGATGATGTTGATGGCTTTGGATAGGGCTACACCTTTCTCTGCCATCTGCCCTGCCTCAAGGAACAGGCGAGCCCTAACCAGGGCGCTGTGCGCCCCATCGAACAACATCACAATCAACTGGTGTGGGCTGGCATTCATGACTGCGCTTTCCACTCCTACCTTCTGATAGGACTGAACAGCAGAGGTGTTATACATATTCTCTCCTAAACATTACGATGATGAACTTGAAAACTGTTGGGTCAGGTAGTTGGCCGTATTAGTCATCTTAGTCATCAAAACGTCGAGTTGAGTAAACTGTGTTTGATAACGCGCCATGGTGGCTTCAATGGTGGCTTCCATTGCGTCGTAACGTTCACTCAGACTCTTCAGCGTTTTATTGATACCGTCTTTGGCATTCTGAATCACCCCGGTTTTACCAGCGCTGGTGCTCAGCATGGAGTCAAGGGTGCTGCTCATTTTTGTGGCCAGACCGGTGGTTTTACCGTCACCAATAAAGTATTGCTGTACGGCGTCGGGATTGTCTGTGAGCGCTTTTTTCAGTTTATCAGTATCAATTTTCAGGTTACCCAGGGTGCCATCGCTACCCTTGTTCGGATCCTGTGCGATACCTAACTGCGCCATAATTTGTACTGAGCCAGCCTGAACATCCGTCAACATCCCGCGTAACTGAGCCTGAATGCCGCGCACGTTACCGTCACCAACCAACGCACCGTTGCTGGAAGATTGATCTTCGCCCGCATCGACTGCCACGTATTTGGTGACGCTGTTGATCGTAGACTGCAGCGAGTTATAAGCCGTTACCCAGTCGGTTATCGCTTTCTGGTTAGCATCGGTAGCCCGCGTAATGTCCAGCGTTTCATCTGCTTTACTTTCGGCTTTAACCGTAAAGGTCACGCCCGGCAGTGCATCAGAAATCGTATTGCTCTGCCGCTCAATGGTAATGTCATTCACCACAACCACTGCATTCTGCGCTTGTGTCTGTACGGTCAACGCGCCGGTGGAGGTGGTTGAGTCATAAGCGATGGCATTCTGTAATGTATCGTCGCCCGTGACTTCAATTGTCATCTGGCCGTCGGTACCCGTCGATTTCGACGTCAGCATCAGGCGGTAGTCGCCATCATTTGCTTTGATGACACTGGCGCTCACATTGCCGTTGGTTTTGTTGATAGCACTGGCGATACCACTCAATGTAGTGTCCGTGTCCGATAGTTCCACTTCAAGCGGCTTTTCTGTGCCCGGCTGGCTAATGGTGATGGTTCGGTTCGCGCCGGTTGATTCACCCAGTAAATCACTGTTGCTAGCGAATGACCCGCTGGTCAGTACCTGTGCTTTCGCCATTTGATTTACGTTGACCGTGAACGAGCCCGTAGAAGCCTCGGTCGATGTGGTCGCCGTAAATGCGGTATTTGTACTGCTGACCGTCGTGGAGTTCCAGGTTGCAGTTTTTGCCAGCGCTGCTGTCGCAGTTTGCAGGCTTGTCATGGCACTCTGCAGTTTGCCGTAAGCGCTTAGCTGGGCGTTATACGTCGTTTGCTGGGTGGTAATTGTTGTCAGTTTGGTTCTTTCTGCTGTTTCTAACTGATCGTACAAATCCCCGAGTCCTGCAGAACCTATCCCGAGGTTAGTGATAGTAGCCATGCCTGTTTTCCTTAAAATACGGTAGTAGTTCAGGACTCTTTATCGGCTTATAGAGGCAAAAGTTTACGGCTCAGGCAAAAAAATAATCCGCGGAATAGCAATGTGTGTCGTGGGCTAATAAGAGGATTGCCTTATAGAGGCAAAATAAAG
>JAFACP010000317.1 GCA_023425455.1 Pseudomonadota bacterium
CATGTACACCTTTCAACAGAACTCAAATTTTTTCTCGGGCCAGGCGACTGGCGGGATCCCGCCGGTTCGCGGGCGAGCGAAGAGGTGTCCCTGGAACTGGGCAATTCCGGCAGATTCCAGCCACATCCACTCTTCGGCCAGCTCCACGCCGACAGCGCAGATCTGAATTTCCAGCGATGCGCAACAGGTGATAATCGACTGAATAATCGCCTGACGCGGGCCGCTTTTATGCACGCTGGCGATCAGATCGCGATTAATCTTAATTCTGTCCGGCTGGAACTGCGCCAGCAGCTGCAGGCCAGCAAACCCGGCGCCGAAGTGATCGATCGTCACGCTGATACCGGCGCTTTTTAGCTGCCTGACCGAGTGTTTGAACTCGTCGATCCGTGAGATGGCCTCCCTCTCGGTAAACTCAATCGTAATTTGTTCGGGAACAAAGCCGTTGGATTCGATCGCCGAGAGCAGAAAAGCGACGGCGTCGGGCATGTTGACCAGCGTCATCGGCAGCAGATTGAGGGACAGCGGCTGATCCTGCAGCCCAAGGGCGCTGGCCATCGCCAGCGCAACCTGCTTACTCTGCAGGTCAGACGCGTACAGCGCCTGGCCCGACTGTGCGCCAAAATAGGCCTGCGGCGAGTCGCCGGACGGCGTGCGCACCAGCGCCTCCCAGCTGACAATCTGCTGCATGAAAGGGTCGACTATCGGCTGGAAAGCAAAACTGCAGTCCGCCCCTTTTGCCACCGCCTCTGGCTGAAGGGAGAGCGGGGTTTCCTCCGGGATAAATTCCCAGGAATCCGCCGGGGGCAGCTCAAAATAGTTGGCCTTTTCCGTGGCTTCAACGAAGGTGCGGAAAAATTGCAGGGCGCGATCGCGCCAGGCCAGCTGATAGCGGGTTGTGCCCTTATCAAGCACGCGCTGCAGCACCTCTTCCCGGTCATATTTCCGCAGGTCAAAGAGCTCCATCCCGACGTTGCCAAAGCGTCGGCGGGGACCGTGATCGCACAAGAGCTCGACCAGATTATGGTGGCGCGGGTCACGGCAGATCCGGGCATAAATCGCCATGACCCCCTCTTCTGGCCCCTCCAGTAACTGGAAAAAATGCGTTCCGTTGAACAGCAGGATCCCGGTGACATCTTCACGTCTGTTTTTACTGTTTGCAGCAGCTACCATGTCTTCCAGCGCGTTGACCGGAACGTCATCGCAGAGATGGCTGCGGTAAATGATGGTTGTTAGCATGCTATTCCTGCGCAGTTGGAGGGGTTACCACGACAGCCGTGGATAATGCTCTTTTATAGCATATTAATTGCCCAACAAATAATTTACATCTCAATGATTTACAGCAGTGATACCTGAAATCTTACCGCTTGTACAAGTATGCCAAACAACAACATCTTGTACAATATATCCTGTGCCTGCGTGATAAAAATAAAAGACAATAATCTATTGTTTTTATTAGTAGTTTGATTGATCGTTCGTTACAGAATTAAAAATCTATACATTTTTAATGTACAGATTTAAAAAATATGTATACCTTAAATGTAACGTTACTGATTACGGACATTTACAGGAGCGCAACATGCAACAGAACGGTTATAGCGATAACTCTGCCGCAGCGATCAGCCACTATTTCGCCAAAGCCGACCTTCCCACCCAGCAGGAGACGCTGGGACAGGTGGTGGTAGAGATCCTGAGCGACGGTCGTCACCTCAACCGCAAATCGCTGTGCACTAAATTACTCAGCCGCCTTGAGAAGGCCAAAGGGCCGGAAGAGGAACAGCATTATCACATGCTGCTTGGCCTGCTCTTTGAACGATAAATCGTATGACAGGTAGTGACGCAGACAAACTGATTGACCAGCTGATTGGCGAGGCTGTGCTCGCGCTGCTACAGGAGCGGGGGCCGCTGACCAGCACCAGCCTGGTTCAGCGTCTGCGTGAGATGAAAGCACGTGAAAAAGATCCCCGGCGGCGGGAGATTCTGGCAAGGGCCATCGCAGAGACTGCAGACAGCATCAGCGCCCTACAGCGTCATAAAACCGCGCAAGGACGCAGTACCAGAGAGGGAACTCTCCTGAACAGAAAAGGCAATGCACTCTCATCGGCGGGCAGCGGAAAACCCGCCGATCCGAAGAAGATGCATTGACCACAACCTTACGACGACGGTGAGAACAAATGAGCGAAACCATTCAGATTCAACCCGACTACACCACAGCATTCAATGACAGCGCATTAGTCGAGTACTTCCGTCACGCGGGCGATCGTTTCGCCGACGAGTCCGCCATCTTTTCTACAGCGGTGCGCTGCGTTCTTGCCGCTGAAGGACATTTGTCCAATAAAGCGATCATCCTCTGGCTGATCCAGACGCTTGAAGCAACTGACGACGTGATCCGCGCGGATGTGATCCGCAAAACGCTGGAGATTGTCGTCGGCTATACCATGGACGACCTCTGATCCCCGCCCTTCTCTGCCTGTCTCCGTGTCATCGTCACTTCTGTCGACGGTCCTGTCGATGACACGCCCTCTCTACGGTAACACCCTGTAAAATAACAAAAGAAAATTTGGCATGGTTCGTGCTTATCACGGGTACGGGGCTGGAACATCCAGTCAATCATCGCTTCATTTCTTAACAGGTCTGTTATTGATGAAAAAAATCGCAAGCGTCTGCCCTTACTGTGGAGCGGGCTGCAAATTAAACCTCGTCGTTGACAACAACCGCATCATTCGCGCCGAAGCCGCCGATGGCGTTACCAACCAGGGCACATTGTGCCTGAAAGGGTTTTACGGATGGGATTTCCTCAACGATACGCGCCTGCTGACCCCCCGCCTGACGCAGCCCATGATCCGTTACCACAAAGGAGAAGCATTTACCCCTGTCACCTGGGAAGAGGCGATTAGCTATACCGCCCGCAGGCTCCACGATATCAAAGCGCAGTTTGGTCCCCGCGCCATTATGACCACCGGCTCCTCACGCGGTACTGGCAACGAGACAAACTACGTCATGCAGAAATTTGCCCGCGCGGTACTCAACACCAACAACGTGGACTGCTGCGCGCGCGTCTGTCACGGCCCGTCGGTTGCCGGGCTGCAGGAAACCCTCGGTAACGGCGCGATGAGCAACGCCATCAGCGATATCGAAAACTCCAAATGTCTGCTGGTATTTGGCTATAAATGCGCGGATTCTCATCCGATTGTCGCCAGGCGCGTGCTCAGGGCTCGTGAAAACGGCGCCAAAATTATCGTCTGCGATCCGCGGCGTATTGAAACCGCGCGTATCGCCGACCAGCATCTACAGCTGAAAAACGGCAGCAACATGGCGCTGGTTAACGCCTTTGGCTATGTGCTGCTGGAAGAAGAGCTGTATGACAAAAACTACGTCGCACGGTTTACGGAAGGGCTTGAAACCTACCGTCAGACGGTGCAAGCGTACGCGCCCGAGAAGGTCGAGCACCTGACCGGGATCCCGGCGCAGGATGTACGCCAGGCAATGCGTACCTTCGCCGCCGCCCCGTCCGCCACGGTGATGTGGGGGATGGGTGTCACCCAGTTTGGTCAGGCGGTCGATGTGGTTAAGGGGCTCGCAAGCCTCGCGCTGCTGACCGGCAACCTCGGTCGCCCTGCCGTCGGCGTCGGTCCGGTTCGCGGGCAAAACAACGTTCAGGGGGCGTGTGATATGGGCGTGCTGCCGAACATGTTCCCCGGCTACCAGAACGTGACCGACCCACAGGTTCGACAAAAGTTTGCCGACGCCTGGGGGATCGATGTCAGTCTGATGGATGACCAGGTCGGCACGCGCATCACCGAGGTGCCGCATCTGGCGCTGGAGGGCAAGGTCAAAGCCTATTACATCATGGGGGAAGATCCGCTTCAGACCGAGGCCGATCTTGGTCTGGTACGCCGCGGTTTTGAGGCGCTGGATTTTGTCGTCGTCCAGGACATCTTTATGACCAAAACCGCCGAAGTGGCTGACGTCCTGCTGCCGGCCACCTCCTGGGGCGAGCACGGGGGCGTGTTCACCTGTGCGGACCGCGGTTTCCAGCGCTTCGGCAAAGCCGTTGAGGCCAGCGGTAATGTGAAACGCGACTGGGAGATCATCAGCCTTCTGGCCAGCGAAATGGGCTACCCGATGCATTACGACACCAACCAGCAAATCTGGGACGAAATGCGCGAGTTGTGTCCGCTGTTTTATGGCGTGACATACGAGAAAATGGGCGAGATGGGTCACGTTCAGTGGCCGTGTCCGACACTGGATCATCCGGGCACGCCGTATCTGTACAAAGATAATCAGTTCGATACCCCGAGCGGCAAAGGGCAGTTGTTCGCTGCCGCCTGGCGTGCGCCTGCCGAAACGCCGGACGCAGAGTTTCCGCTGGTGCTGTGTACGGTGCGCGAGGTCGGACACTACTCCTGCCGCTCGATGACCGGTAACTGCGCGGCGCTGCAAAGCCTGGCCGATGAACCCGGACGCGTGCAGATCAATCCGGCCGATGCGCATAAGCTGGGCATTAGCGACGGACAGCTGGTGTGGGTGCGTTCACGCAGGGGCAAGGTGATTACCCGCGCGAACGTCAGCGAGCGTATCAACACCGGCGCGGTCTATATGACCTACCAGTGGTGGATTGGCGCATGCAATGAGCTGACGCAGGATAATCTCGATCCGGTATCCAAAACGCCGGAGACGAAATATTGCGCGGTACAGCTGGAGGCGATTGACGATCAGCGCTGGGCGGAAGATTTCGCGGCCAGCGCCTATCAAACCATGAAAACGCGGTTAATTGACGCCGTAAACGTCTGATAAACAAGAGGCTCGCGGTGCGAGCCTCTTGCTTCTGTTACTCCCTGGATTTCGCCTTCGCCTCCATCTCACGATACCAGCGCGGATGGTGTTTTTTCGCCCAGCGTCGGCTGACCTTCCCCTCAATCATGCCTGTAATCGAGCCTTTCACCCAGAACGCCATGTAGATATGGATCAGGATGGCATGGATCAGCACAATCGCCGCCGTGGCGTGAATAAGCAGGCTCCAGCGCACAAGTCCTGTCGGGAAATAGTGCGCGAACCACGGTCGCCAGATGATGATACCGGTCGCCAGCAGAACGAAAATCAGACTCATGATGCTCCAGAACATCATCTTCTGTCCCGCATTGTATTTACCCACGTCGGCGACCTTATGCTCATTGCCTTTCAGCACTTCCACGATCCCTTTTAGCCACGGTATGTCCTGTTTATCCGGGATATTGTGACGAACGAAGCGGAAAAACATCAACATCAGCGCACAGAAGATCAGCACGCCGAAAAACGGGTGCAGAATGCGCCCCATCTGCGGTGTGCCGAAGGTCTCAGTGAGCCATTGCAGCGTCGGGAAAAAGAGGGCGATGCCGGAGAGCGAGACCAGAAAGAAGCAGATCACAACCGTCCAGTGGCAGGCGCGATCGATAAACGTCGTGCGCAGGATCATCTTACTGTTATTCATGATCGTTCTCCTCTTCGTCGTCGTCGGTCTCTTTGTTCGGCCCCACGCCGATATAGTGATAAATCAGCCCGGCAAAGGTGGCGATAAACCCGGCGGCGGAGAGCGGCTTGAGCACCCCTTTCCACAGATTAACCGGGAGGTCGATTTTCGGCTGTTGCGGCAGGTTGTGATACAGCGTCGGCTGGTCGGCATGGTGCAGCACATACATCACGTGCGTTCCGCCTACGCCCTGCGGGTTATAGACTCCCGCCTGCGGATAGCCTCGCTTTTTGAGCTGCGCCACGCGCTGCTCGCCCAGCTCCAGCATCTCTTTTTTGCTGCCGAAATGAATCGCCCCCGTCGGACAGGTTTTGACGCAGGCTGGCTCTTGCCCGACGCTGACTCTGTCGACACAGAGGGTACATTTGTAGACGCGGTTATCGTCCGGGTTAAGACGCGGCACAGAGAACGGACACCCTGCGATGCAGTAGCCGCAGCCGATACAGTGTTCAGACTGAAAGTCGACGATGCCGTTGGCGTACTGAATAATCGCCCCGGCCGACGGACAGGCCTTCAGACAGCCCGGATCGCTGCAGTGCATACAGCCATCCTTGCGGATCAGCCACGCCAGCTTGCCGTTTTGCACGGTTTCGCTAAAGCGCATGACCGTCCAGGATTTGGCGCTTAAATCCAGCGGGTTGTCATACACCCCTTCGCAGACGCCAACCTCATCGCGAATGTCGTTCCACTCTGAGCACGCCACCTGGCAGCCTTTGCAGCCGATGCAGGTTGTGACGTCGATCAGTTTGGCGACTTGCGCTCTGAAGTCGCGCGCCTGCGGCGGCGGCGTGATGCTGTTGGTGGCCGAGCGTTTGATAATATCTTGTGATTGCATGGACATACGCGGCCTCCTTTACGCCTTCTCGATGTTCACTAAAAACGCCTTGTACTCCGGCGTTTGCGAGTTGGCGTCGCCAACCGATGGCGTGAGCGTGTTGGCCAGAAAGCCTTTCCGCGTCGTCCCCTCAAACCCCCAGTGGCACGGAATACCGACAGTGTTAATGTTGCGTCCGTCGATGGTCAGGGTTTGCAGGCGTTTGGTCACCACCGCTTTGGCTTTGATAAAGCCGCGTTTTGAGGTCACTTTGACCGTGTCTCCCGCCACGATACCTTTCTCGTGCGCAAGGGCTTCACCGATTTCGATAAACTGTTCCGGCTGGGCAATCGCGTTCAGCCGCGCATGTTTTGTCCAGTGGCGGAACAGCTCAGTGATCGAGTAGGTGGTGGCGACATACGGGAACGCCTCTGCGCTGCCGATACTGGCGAGATCCCCGTTGAAAATCCGCGCTACCGGGCTGGAAATCACCGCCGGATGCAGCGGGTTGGTGCCAATTGGCGACTCGACCGGTTCGTAATGCTCCGGGAAGGGACCATCGCTCATCTTATCGAGGGAGAACAGGCGCCCTACCCCTTCCGGGTTCATAATAAACGGTCCGACATCAGGGCCCGGTGCCGCGGCGCTATAGTCCGCCACGTCCATGCCGCCCCATTTTTTACCGTCCCAGTGCAACAGGGCGCGTTTCGCATCCCAGGGTTTCCCGGCCGGGTCGGCCGATGCGCGGTTATACAGAATGCGCCGATTGGCCGGCCATGACCACGCCCAGCCTGGCGTACAGCCCAGACCGTAGGGGTCGCTGTTGTCGCGGTTCGCCATCTGGTTGCCCTGCTCCGTCCAGCTGCCGCAGTAGATCCAGCAAAAGCTGCTGGTCGAGCCGTCATCGCGCAGCTGGGCAAAACTGCTGAGCTGCTGGCCTTTCTTCGCGATCAGCTGACCGTTGTCATCATAGAGATCGGCCAGTGCGACGCCGTTGGCCTCGCGGGCAACCTCCTCCGGATGCGGGTCGCGCGGGTTGTGATAATCCCACGACATATTGAGCAGCGGCGCCGGGTTCGCGCCGCCCTCCTGCAGGTAGAGTTCGCGCAAACGCATAAACAGGCGGCCGAGAATTTTTCCGTCATGCATCGCCTCCGCCGGTGGCTCCGCCGCCGCCCAGTGCCACTGCAGCCAGCGGCCGGAGTTGGCAATAGAGCCGTTCTCCTCGGCAAAACAGGAGGACGGCAGGCGGAAGACTTCCGTCTGAATATCCGCCGGGTTAACGTCGTTCATTTCACCGTGGTGCTGCCAGAAAGTGGAGGACTCGGTGACGAGCGGATCGATAACCACCATGTATTTCAGTTTTGCCAGCGCGCGCGACGATTTGTTTTTATCCGGGAAGGCCGCCAGCGGGTTAAACCCCTGTACGATGTAGCCATTGATTTTGCCTTCCAGCATCAGTTCGGCCTGGGTCATCACATCATAGAGACGATCCCACTTTGGCAGCCAGTCATAGCCCCAGTTGTTGTCAGCCGTGGCATGCTCGCCCCAGAAGCTTTTCATCATGCTGACGAAGAACTTCGGCGTATTCTGCCAGTAGTTGACTGCGTTCAGGCCGAGCGACGGCGGCGTGATTTGCGCGATATAGGTCTGGTAATCCGGCTGTTTTTCCGACGGTAACGGCATGTAGCCCGGCAGGTTGGTTGACAGCAGCCCCAGATCGGTAAAGCCCTGAATATTGGAGTGACCGCGCAGGGCGTTGACCCCGCCGCCTGCCATGCCGATGTTACCGAGCAGAAGCTGCAGCATCGCCGCAGCGCGAATGATTTGCGCCCCGGCGGTATGGTGCGTCCAGCCCAGCGCGTAGAGAATGGTCGCCGTTCTGTCCGGCACGCTGGTGCTGGCGAGGATTTCGCAGATGCGGGTGAAATCGTCAATCGGGGTGCCGCACAGGCGGTTGACCATTTCCGGGGTATAGCGCGCGACGTGTCTCTTCAGCAGATTCCACACGCAGCGCGGGTGGCTGAGCGTCTCATCACGCAGGGCGTGACCCTGCTCGTCGAGCTGATAGAACCAGCTCTTTCTGTCGTACTGGCGCGTGCCCGGGTCATAGCCGCTAAACAGCCCCTCTTCAAACGCAAAATCATCGCGGATCAGCAGGCTGGCGTTGGTATAGGCGCGAACGTATTCATGCTGGATGGCATCATGGCTTATCAGGTATTGGATCACCCCCAGCAGGAAAGCCGCGTCCGATCCGGCGCGGATCGGCGCATACAAGTCCGCCACCGCCGCGCTGCGGTTAAAGCGCGGATCAACCACCACCACCGTCGCGTCATTGCGGGTCTGGGCTTCAATAACCCATTTAAAGCCGACCGGGTGCGCTTCGGCGGCATTGCCCCCCATCACCAGTACGACGTTGGCGTTTTTGATATCCACCCAGTTATTGGTCATGGCGCCGCGTCCAAAGGTCGGCGCCAGCGCGGCGACGGTCGGTCCGTGGCACAGACGCGCCTGGCAGTCGATAGCAACCATACCCAGCGCGCGGGTGAATTTACCGTCGAGGATCCCGGTTTCATTACTTGCCGCCGAGGAGCAGAGCATGCCGGTCGTCGTCCAGCGGTTGACGGTCTGCCCGGCGGCGTTTTTCTCAATAAAGTTGGCGTCGCGATCGGCCTTCATCAGGCGGGCAATGCGATCGATAGCCTCGCCCCACGAGATACGCTGCCATTTGTCCGACCCCGGTGCGCGATATTCCGGGTACTGCAGGCGGTTATCGCTGTGAATGTAGTCCAGTACCCCTGCCCCTTTCGGGCACAGTGATCCGCGGCTGACCGGATGATCGGGATCGCCTTCGACGTGATAGATGCTTTCCCTGACGTTTTTAGCCGTATCGCCCAGGCTGTACATCAGCATGCCGCAGCCCACTGAACAGTAAGTACAGTTATTACGCGTCTCTTTTGCTTTTAAGAGTTTGTATTGACGTGTTTCTGCCTGCGCAGAAAAAGATGATAAGAATCCGAGAGATGCAACAGTTGTTCCTGCCATACCGCCCGCGCAGATCTTAAAGAACTGCCTCCGGCTGAGCTCCATTGTGCCTCCAGCTTAAACTTAAGACATGAAAAGGGACGGAGATTATAGGGGCATTACGGCAGATAAACCATTATTCCTTTGTGGTTATAAGCCCACAGGAAATAGGGGGTAATAAAACAAAAGGCCGCGAATGCGGCCTTGAGGCAGGGTCGAGAAATAACCCGTTTAATTAATGGACATGAACGCCCAACCGCCAGGCAAAATAGATCTCTTCTTTCAGTTCGGTTGAAGAGAGCGCGAGCAGGTCAGCAAACTCAAGTTCAAGCTGTTTCAGCTTTTTCAGGTACTGGGCCGGAGACAGGTTGCTGCTATCGCGACGTAAATATTCAATTGCCAGTTGGGTCGGGGTTATTTCGGTATCCATGATGTCCTCACTTAAGTTCAAAACGTGACCAGTATATCACAATTGACTGGCTAATTTTTGACCAAAGGCAAAACATCTCAAAACTTTACACGCCTTACACCACCGCCGTTGTCAGACGCGATGAGCAGCACAGCCGCGCCTGTTCATCGAAAATGTCTATCTGCCAGACCTGATGACGGCTACCGGCGTGCAGCGCCCGACACACGCCGCGCACCCGTCCGCTGCGCACCGAACGAAGATGATTGGCATTCACCTCCAGCCCCACCACCTGCTGCTCCCCTTCGGTACACAGATACCCCGCCACGGAGCCGAGCGTTTCCGCCAGCACAACGGACGCCCCGCCATGCAGCAGACCAAACGGCTGATGGGTACGCGCATCAACCGGCATCGTCGCTTCCAGATCGTTCTCGCCAATGCGGGTAAACCGGATATCCAGCAACCCAACCATATTGCCTTCGCCCATCGCATTCAGCGCCTGCAGCGTCACCGCACGTTTCCAGATCATGCCATTATCTCCAGTAGAGCCTGTAACGGATGGCGTACACCATTACCTTCAACACGTTTTACCTGACTGCGACAGGAGTAGCCCGTCGCCAGGCAGCGGTTTCGCGGTAAACGCTGCATCGCCTGATGCCACGACAGCTCATAAATCCCCAGTGAACTGGCGTGATTCTTCACTTCATGGCCGTAGGTTCCCGCCATGCCGCAGCAGCCGACGCTGACGCTCTCAAGCTTCGCGCCGAAACGGGCAAAAATCGACGCCCACTGCGCGGGGGCGCCCGGCAGCGCGGTCACTTCGGTACAGTGACCAAACAGATACCAGGGCTCACCGCTCACCGCCTGCGGCGCAGTGGTTTCCAGCGCCGAAGGCAGCCATTCGTGCACCAGCAGCACGTGGAAATCGCCGCGCTTATCACCGAGCGTCTGCTTGTATTCATCGCGGTAGCAAAGCACCAGCGCCGGATCGACGCCAACCATCGGCATGCCAAGCTGCGCTACGCGGTTTAAGAAATCCGAGGTCTTCTGCGCGGTTTTGGCAAAGCGGCTCAGGAAGCCTTTGATGTGCTGTGCTTTGCCGTTCGGTGAGAACGGCAATACCACCGGCTGATAGCCAATTTTTTCCGCCAGACGTACGAAATCTGCCACCACCTGCGCGTCGTAGTAGCTGGTGAACGGGTCCTGCACCACCAGCACAACCCTGGCGCTCTGCTCCGGGCTCAGGGCTTCGAGCTGCTCCAGCGTCATATTTGCGGAGCGGTGCCCCACCAGCTGACGCTGCAGCGAAGGGGTGGAGAGCAGCGGCAAATCCACCATACCGATATGTTTTTGTGAAAGCGCACGCACCAGCGGCTGACGAATAAAGAAGTTGAACGTCTTCGGCGCACGCGCCATCAGCGGCGCATAGCTTTCAACGCTGGCCACCAGATGGTCGCGCACGGGACGCAGATAGCGGGTGTGATACAGCTGCAGGAAGCGTGAACGGAACTCCGGCACGTCGATTTTAATCGGACACTGGGTTGAACAGGCTTTACAGGCCAGGCAGCCGGACATCGCCTCTTTCACCTCGTGGGAGAAATCGTATTCGCCCTTGCGCGCATGCCAGCTGTTGCGGGTGCGTTCGATCAGGGTGCGCAGGCTGGCGCGGTTTTCCGGCAGCTCCTGCTCAAGCTTCAGCGGGTCGACGCCGCGCTCGGCCAGCAGGCGCAGCCACTCGCGTACCAGCGTCGCACGCCCTTTTGGCGAGTGGATACGGTTGCTGGTGATTTTCATTGACGGGCACATCGGACTTTTGACGTCGAAGTTAAAGCACAGACCGTTGCCATTACACTCCATCGCACCGCGCCATGACGAGCGAACCGCCACCGGAATTTGTCGATCCAGCGTCCCTCGTTTGGCCGCATCCACGCGCAGCATCGGCGCATCGACGCCCTCTGGCGGGCAAATTTTTCCCGGATTGAGGCGGTTGTGCGGATCGAATGCCGCTTTGACCTTACGCAGCTCGCCGTAAAGCTGTTCGCCGAAAAAGGCCGGACTGTACCCAGCGCGGAACCCTTTGCCGTGTTCGCCCCACAGCAGCCCGCCATATTTGGCGGTTAAGGCGACCACATCGTCGGAGATCTGCTTCATCAGGATCTCCTGCTGCGGATCACACATGTCCAGCGCCGGGCGCACGTGGAGTACCCCGGCATCCACATGACCAAACATGCCGTAACTCAGGCCGTGGCTGTCCAGCAGCGCGCGGAATTCAACGATATAGTCCGCCAGATGTTCCGGCGGTACACAGGTATCTTCGGCAAACGGAATTGGCTTGGCGGCACCTTTGGCATTGCCGAGCAGCCCGACCGCTTTTTTACGCATCGCATAAATACGCTCAATCCCGGCGAGGTCGTTACAGCGCTGCCAGCCGATTACGCCGCCCTCGCCCTCCGCTATCAGCTCGTCAAGACGCTGACAGAGCGCGCTCACCTGCTGCTCGATCAGCGCCTCGTCATCGCCGGCAAACTCCACGATATTCAGCCCAAGCATCTCTTTATCCGGCACATCGGCGATCAGTTCGCTCACCGAATGCCAGACGATATCTTCCCGCGCCAGATTTAGCACGGTAGAGTCGATGGTCTCCACCGACAGCGCGCGGGCCTCAACCATAAATGGCGCATTACGCAGAGCGGAATCGAAGGAGTTGTATTTGACGTTGACCAGCCGACGCACCTTCGGCAAGCGGGTGATGTCCAGCCGCGCTTCGGTGATAAAGGCCAGCGTCCCCTCGGAGCCGGTCAGCACGCGCGTCAGGTCGAACTGGCTCAGATCGTCATTAAAGACGTGACGCAGGTCGTAGCCCGTCAGGAAGCGGTTTAGCTTCGGGAACTTGTCGAGGATCAGCGTTCGGTTGTCGCGACAGCGCTCAAGGACGGTACGATAAATGCGCCCGCTGGCGGTGTTCTCCTGGCCCAGCGTTTCGGCGAGCTGTACCGGCATCGGTTGGGTATCGAGAATATCGCCGCCGAGCAGCACCGCGCGAACGCCCATGACGTGATCGGAGGTTTTGCCGTAAACCAGCGACCCCTGCCCTGAGGCATCGGTATTGATCATCCCGCCGATTGTGGCGCGGTTACTGGTGGAGAGCTCCGGGGCAAAGAAGTAGCCGTACGGTTTTAAAAACTGATTTAGCTGATCCTTTATCACGCC
>JAFACP010000032.1 GCA_023425455.1 Pseudomonadota bacterium
CCGTGGGCGTTCAGTCCGTGGATGGTGATGCAGGCGACAAATCGCGAAGCCAGAAAACGATTATCTGCATTTACCCAGCTTAAATAAAAAAACCCCGACATTTGCCGGGGTTGTGAGCATAACGTAATGCTTATTTCACCGGACGCATCGCCGGGAACAGAATAACGTCGCGGATGGTATGGCTGTTGGTGAACAGCATTACCATACGGTCGATACCAATTCCCAGACCTGCTGTCGGCGGTAAGCCATGTTCCAGTGCGGTAACGTAATCTTCATCGTAGAACATCGCTTCGTCGTCACCTGCATCTTTCGCGGCAACCTGATCCAGGAAGCGCTGCGCCTGATCTTCCGCGTCATTCAGTTCGCTAAAGCCGTTACCGATTTCACGACCACCAATGAAGAACTCAAAGCGGTCTGTGATTTCCGGGTTAACGTCGTTACGACGCGCCAGCGGAGAAACTTCTGCCGGATATTCAGTAATGAAGGTCGGCTGAATCAGATGTGCTTCTGCCACTTCTTCGAAGATCTCGGTAACGATACGGCCCAGCCCCCAGCTCTTCTCAACGTGGATGCCGATAGATTCAGCAATCGCTTTTGCAGAGTCGAAGTTGTCCAGATCCGCCATGTCGGTTTCCGGGCGATATTTCTTGATCGCTTCACGCATGGTCAGTTTTTCGAACGGTTTACCGAAGTCCAGCGTCACGTCGCCGTAGGTCACTTCCGTCTTACCGAGAATATCCTGTGCCAGAGTACGGAACAGCGATTCGGTCAGCTCGATCAGATCTTTGTAATCTGCGTAAGCCATGTAGAGTTCCATCATGGTGAACTCTGGGTTATGACGTACGGAGATACCTTCGTTACGGAAGTTACGGTTGATTTCGAATACACGCTCGAAGCCACCGACCACCAGACGCTTGAGGTACAGTTCCGGCGCGATACGCAGGTACATGTCGAGATCCAGCGCGTTATGGTGGGTGATAAACGGACGCGCAGCGGCACCGCCAGGGATCACCTGCATCATCGGCGTTTCAACTTCCATAAAGCCGCGGTTCACCATGAACTGGCGAATACCAGAGAGGATCTGCGAGCGCACTTTAAAGGTGTTACGGGATTCATCGTTAGAGATGAGATCCAAATAACGCTGACGATAGCGCGCTTCCTGATCCTGCAAGCCGTGGAATTTATCCGGCAGCGGACGCAGTGCTTTGGTCAGCAGACGCAGCTCGGTACAGTGGATAGACAGTTCGCCGGTTTTGGTTTTGAACAGTTTACCTTTCGCGCCGAGGATGTCGCCGAGGTCCCATTTTTTGAACTGCTCGTTGTAAACGCCTTCCGGCAGATCGTCACGGGCAACGTACAGCTGAATGCGGCCACCCACATCCTGCAGGGTAACGAAAGACGCTTTACCCATAATACGGCGGGTCATCATGCGGCCAGCAACGGCAACCTCGATGTTCAGCGCTTCCAGCTCTTCGTTCTCTTTGCCGTCGAAGTCAGCGTGCAGTTGGTCTGAGGTGTGGTCACGACGAAAATCGTTCGGGAACGGCACGCCCTGCTCGCGCAGCGCAGCCAGCTTCTCGCGGCGGGTTTTCAGTTCGTTGTTAAGATCGACTACCGCGTCAGCGCCCTGTGCTTGTTGTTCAGACATGTTGGTTCCTCATAACCCTGCTTTCAAACTTGCTTCGATAAATTGGTCCAGGCTGCCGTCCAGCACCGCCTGCGTGTTGCGGGTTTCAACCCCGGTACGCAGGTCTTTGATGCGGGAGTCATCAAGGACATAAGAACGGATCTGGCTGCCCCAGCCGATGTCAGATTTGTTGTCTTCCATCGCCTGTTTCTCAGCATTTTTCTTCTGCATCTCCAGCTCATAAAGCTTCGCTTTCATCTGCTTCATGGCCTGGTCTTTGTTCTTATGCTGGGAACGGTCGTTCTGGCACTGCGTAACCAGACCGGTTGGAATGTGGGTAATACGTACCGCGGATTCCGTACGGTTAACGTGCTGACCACCGGCACCCGACGCGCGATAAACGTCAATACGCAGATCGGCCGGGTTGATGTCGATATCGATATCGTCCTCCACTTCCGGGTAGACAAACGCAGAACTGAACGAGGTGTGACGACGGCCGCCGGAGTCGAACGGGCTTTTACGCACCAGGCGGTGAACGCCGGTTTCAGTACGCAGCCAGCCGTAGGCGTAGTCACCGATAATCTTGATGGTCACGGACTTAATGCCCGCCACTTCACCTTCTGACTCTTCGATGATTTCCGTTTTGAAACCACGCGCTTCGGCCCAGCGCAGATACATACGCATCAGCATGCTGGCCCAGTCCTGCGCTTCAGTCCCGCCGGAGCCAGCCTGAATATCGAGATAGCAGTCAGCGTTGTCATATTCACCGGAGAACATACGGCGGAATTCCAGCTGCGCCAGCTTCTCTTCCAGACCGTCGAGTTCGGCTACGGCTTCGTTGAAGGTCTCTTCGTCGTCGGCTTCTACAGCCAGCTCCAGCAGGCCGGAAACATCCTCCAGCCCCTGAGACATTTGATCGAGGGTGTCAACGATGGCTTCGAGAGAGGAACGCTCTTTACCCAGCGCCTGTGCGCGTTCAGGTTCGTTCCACACGTCCGGCTGTTCCAGCTCGGCGTTTACTTCTTCCAGACGCTCTTTCTTCGCATCGTAGTCAAAGATACCCCCTAAGAACGTCAGAGCGCTCCGTGAGGTCCTGAATGCGGTTTTTTACCGGATTAATTTCAAACATGATCTGTTTTCTTTTATGGACTTGTCAAAATGCGGTGATAAGAGCGGGATTGTACCGAATCCACGCTCTTTTTTATAGGGATTACTGACGCTAAATTGGCCAGATATTGTCGATGATGATCTGCAGCGTACGGTTACCGCGAAACTCGTTAATATCGAGCTTGTAGGCAAGCTCCACCTCCCGCACGCCGTTGTCCGGCCAGACGGAGGTATCGACGTTAAATGCAATACCGTCCAGCAGCGGACCGCCGCCCACCGGCTCAACCATCACTTTCAGATGACGTTCACCCACAATACGCTGCTGCAGCAGGCGGAAACGGCCATCAAAGAGCGGCTCCGGGAACATCTGTCCCCACGGACCGGCATCGCGCAGCATCTGCGCTACCTCCATCGTCATCTCTGCGGCTGACAGCGGACCGTCGGAGACAATCTCGCCCTGCAGCAGCGCCGGATCAATCCAGTCGGTTACCAGTTCACCAAACAGGCGCCGGAACTCGTCGAATTTGGCCTCTTCCAGCGACAGGCCAGCCGCCATTGCGTGGCCACCGAACTTGAGCATTAACGTCGGGTAAAGCGTATCCAGACGCTCCAGCGCATCGCGCATGTGCAGACCCGGAATCGAACGCCCGGACCCTTTCAGCGTGCCGTCGCCTGCCGGAGCGAAGGCGATAACCGGCCGGTGGAAACGCTCTTTAATGCGCGACGCCAGGATACCCACCACGCCCTGATGCCACTCGGGGTGATACATCGCCAGCCCGCCGGGCAGCGTGTCGCCGCTGCGCTCCAGTTTCTCGAACAGGGTTAGCGCTTCGGCCTGCATTCCCTGCTCAATCTCTTTCCGGGTCTGGTTTAGCGCATCCAGCTCGTTCGCCAGCACGCGCGCCTCACCGATGTTGTCACACAGCAGCAGGGCGACGCCGACGGACATATCGTCCAGTCTTCCGGCAGCGTTCAGGCGAGGGCCGAGAGCAAAGCCCAGATCGCTTGCCGCCAGCTTTTGCGGATCGCGGTTTGCGATCTCCAGCAGCGCCTTAATGCCCGGACGGCACTTGCCTGCCCGAATGCGGCTTAAACCCTGCCAGGTCAAAATACGGTTGTTGGTGTCCAGCGGCACCACGTCCGCCACGGTACCCAGCGCCACAAGGTCGAGATACTCCGCAAGGTTCGGCACCGCGATCCCGCGTGACGCAAACCAGCCCTTATCGCGCAGCAGCGTGCGCAGCGCCAGCATCAGATAAAAGGCGACGCCCACCCCCGCCAGCGATTTCGACGGAAAATCGCACTCGCGCAGGTTCGGGTTCACGATAGCTCCGGCGTCGGGCAGGGTTTCTCCTGGCAGGTGATGATCGGTAATCAGCACCGGGAGCCCCAGCTGATGAGCCCGCTCCACCCCTGCGTGAGAAGAGATGCCGTTATCGACGGTCATGATCATCTGCGCACCGCGCGCATGCGCCTGATCGACCACCTCCGGGCTAAGGCCATAGCCATCTTCAAAACGGTTGGGCACCAGATATGCGACATTATCGCAACCCAGCGCACGCAGGCAGAGCACGCTCAGTGCGGTACTGGTGGCGCCGTCGGCGTCAAAATCACCGACCACGACAATCCGCGTACCTTCCTGCAAGGCGTCATACAGCATCTGCGCGGCGTTTTCGATACCGCTCAGCCGCTGCCACGACAGCATCCCTGTGACGCTGCGCTCCAGTTCCTGCGGCGTTCGAACGCCGCGGCTGGCATACAGTCGACGCAGCAGCGGCGGCAGTTCGCCCGGTAAATCAACCTCGTCCACCGCCTCACGGCGGCGCAATTTTATTGGGGCTTTCACGTGGATTATTTACCACCAAACTGTTTCTGATGCGCATCAAGGAAGGCCTTCATCTCTTTCGGCCCCTGATAGCCCGGCACGACATAGCCATTATTCAGCACAATGGCCGGCGTACCGGTTACGCCAAACTGGACGCCCAGCGCATAATGGTTAGCAATATCGATGTCGCAAGAGGCTGGCTGAATACCTTTGCCATTCATCGCATCGTCAAAAGCTTTGTTGCGATCTTTTGCGCACCAGATGGCTTTCATGTCCTGCTCTGGCTGGCTTTCGACCCCGGCACGCGGGAACGCCAGATAACGCACGGTGATACCGAGCGCGTTGTAGTCCTTCATCTCTTCATGCAGCTTGTGGCAATAGCCACAGGTGATGTCGGTGAACACGGTAATCACGTGTTTTTCCTGCGCGGCTTTATAGACGATCATCTCTTTTTCCAGCGCGTTCAGGTTTTTCATCAACATCTGATTGGTCACGTTCACCGGCTGAGCGCCGCTCACGTCGTACATGGGTCCCTGAATAATGTGTTTACCGTCTTCGGTGACGTACAGCACGCCGCTGTTGGTTAACACGGTTTTCATGCCAGCGACCGGCGCGGGCTGAATATCGCCGCTGGTCACGCCGAGCTTAGTCAGAGACTGCCTGATTGCGGCATCATCCGCGTGAGCAAAACCGGTAAACGAAGCTGCCAGCAGAGTGAACAGCGCGAAAGACTTTTTCATAGTTAATCCTGTTACTTTTCGTCGGCACTCACGCGCGAGGGTGGTGCTGTTGGTGTAGCTGTCGCAGTCGTTCCGTCGCGACATGGGTGTAAATTTGCGTCGTAGAAAGATCGCTATGACCAAGCAACATCTGTACCACGCGTAAATCGGCACCGTGGTTGAGCAGATGGGTCGCAAAAGCGTGACGCAGCACGTGCGGCGAAAGCTTCTCGCTGTCGATACCGGCCAGCGTGGCGTAATGCTTAATACGATGCCAGAACGTTTGTCGCGTCATCTGCTGCGCCCGTTGGCTGGGAAACAGCACATCGACAGAGACGCCATTCAGGAGCGAGGGGCGGCCGTGCTCAAGATAATTTTCCAGCCAGTAGACCGCCTCTTCGCCCAGCGGGACCAGCCGCTCTTTATTC
>JAFACP010000037.1 GCA_023425455.1 Pseudomonadota bacterium
TTTATTCACCATGATAATAATTATCTCAGTGGGGCAAAACGAGTTCGAGATTAACCGATTGCGTAGGGCATTGCGAGCAAAAACAACCGTTTTTTTATAAGAAATTGTGATACAGAAAGTGAATAAACGGGTTTGTGCAAAATACCGTCAGTTTAGGTTAGAAATCGTGCAACGCGTTAATTTATAACACGAATAATATGACGGGGTGATGACAACGTGGATGGAAGGTGGTGAAAAATAAATCAGGGATCGAAAATGATCCCTGATGGATGACGTCAATTTAGGTTAATTATTTGTTGGTAATTTGTTTCGCTTTACCCGGAAGATAGCGATCAAAAAGGGCAATTAATCGATCGCTCAGCGGGGTCATCAGACACCAGGGTAAACCAATCAGGACGGCGGAAAGCGAACCCACCACAATATCCGTCAGCCAGTGAGCGCCAATCATGACGCGCGGGAAAGCGAAAACCACAACAATAATCAGGGCAACGGCAAAGGCCTTCTTGCCGAAATAACGCAGCATAAATGCGGAAAAAATAAGCAGCATCATGCCGTGGTCGCCAGGGAAACTGTCTTTTGACGCATCTTTTGTCGGAATATGCAGCAGTTCGCTGACGCGGTTAATATCCGGGAAATAGAGCGACGGGCTGGCGCGCTTAACCGGCATAAGGTGCTGCGCCAGCTGATTAATGACCACGGCGGTCAGCAACATCACCAGGCCGATAAGCAAAATACGACGACGTCCCGTTTTGTCCTCTTTCAGCCAGAATGAGAGCATCAGGCAGCCCATCGCCAGTAGCGAGCAACCGTCAAAAGCGCGGTTATTGGTGATTGCAACCAGCCACAGAAACGCTTCGCTTTTCGGCAGCGCCTGGTTAAAGAAATGGAACAGGCCGGAATCCAGCGGAAACCAGAAGCCATGATTCGCCGGGAGATACCAGGAGAAAAACAGCGCCAGACCGGCGACATTAAGCAGTGCTATCAGGGGTAATCGAGTTGTCATCATCGTTCGCAGGCTATTAAATCAGGGGCAACGTTAGCCGCCCGAAGTTAAACGAAGCTTCAACAGGCTGGACTGAAGTGCGTTCCAGTCGGTATTAAGCGCACTAATTAACTCTATTCGGCTGTCCGGGGGGGCGACATTTTGCGTCTCAATAAAGAAATCCTCTCCCTGGCGGTTAATCCGGACCAGCCCGTCAGGGGTGCGCATGACGCCCTTGACGCGGTCAACCGGAGCATGTCGCGCCCACTCAAGAATGCCGATGGTGTCGAACCGGGTCGCGGCGTCGAAGATCCAGCCGCAGGCCTGATATCCCTGACCGCTGTTCAGATTCCGGCGCCAGCGTTGATGCGCCGGCAGGCTCAGGGCGGCGAGACCCTGTTTCGGGCTTTGGCCGTGGCTGTGTGCCGCACTGGCCGGCAATTCAGTCTGGTTTAAGCGCGGACGATCGAGCAGGGCAAGATCCACTCTGCCCTGGGCTGTCTGTACGCGCAGGCGATCGCCGGAAAAGTGCTGCCACCAGCTCTCAAAGGCGGCCTGGCTTTCAGGGGTGATGCGGTCTTCTTTATTGGCGACGATGATGTCCGCGCAGGCCAGCTGGTCGCGGAAATTCTCATTATTGACGGCTTTCTCGTCCAGCAGCTGGCGGGTATCGAGCAGGCACAGCGTTGCGCGTAAATCGATCCACGGCTCGTAGACCGGTGAGGTTAGCAGGTCGAGGATCTGCTTTGGATGGCCGAGCCCGGTGGGTTCAATCAGCAGGCGATCCGGTTTGCCCTGGCGTAACAGGGTGTTCAGCCCGACCTGCATTGGCAGGCCGTTCACGCAGCACATGCATCCGCCAGGGATCTCTTTAATCATCGCTCCGCTGTCAGCCAGCAGGGCACCGTCAATGCCGACTTCGCCGAATTCATTAACCAGAACGGCCCATTTTTCCGCCGGATCTTTATGGGCCAGCAGATGCAGAATCGACGTGGTTTTACCGCTGCCGAGAAAACCGGTGATGAGATTGGTCTTGGTCACACGCGCTCCAGAAATCATTGTGATGCTATAACAATTATCCGTCATCCTGACGAAAAAAGGGCGCGATGAGAAGAGGGAAGGGCGAACGGAGGGCTTTTCCGCTCGCCTTAAAGGCCATTATCGTTAAATATTTAACGTTTCAATAACAGCCTGACGCGCGCCGAGGCGCGTAATGCACTGGTACGCCTCGCTGACGGCGTCGACAAACTGTGGGTCGTTCGGCAGATCCTGAGCAAACACTTCGCGCAGGGAGAGCAGGGCCTTAACACGTTGTGTTTCATCACTGGTCTGCACAAGGTGGCGGATTTTGTCGCCGAGCGGGTCGCGAACGTCAATCGTCTTCCCGCTGTCGTCTGTGCCGCTGACGTAGCGGATCCAGCCAGCGACGCCAAGAGCAAGCAGCGGCCAGCTGGTGTTACGCGCCAGGTGTACCCGAACGCCATCCAGTAACCGCTGGGGCAGTTTTTGGCTCCCGTCCATGGCGATTTGCCAGGTACGGTGCTGCAGCGCCGGGTTAGCGAAGCGGGCGAGCAGACTGTCGGCATAGGCGCTCAGATCCACCCCGGTGATGCGCAACGTTGGTGCCTGTTCATCGAGCATCAGCCGGCGCGCGGCCTCGCGGAAATGGGGGTCTTCCATACACTCATTGATATGCGCATACCCGGCGAGGTAGCCAAGACAGGCGAGGAAGGTGTGGCTGCCGTTCAGCATCCGCAGCTTCATCTGCTCCCACGGCAGCACGTCCTGCACCATCTGTACACCGGCCACCTCCCACTCCGGACGCCCGGCAACAAAATTATCTTCCACCACCCACTGAATGAACGGCTCACAGCCGATCGCGCACGGGTCCTGCACGCCTGTCTCATGCGCGATCTCCGCCAGCGAAGCCTCCGTTGCGGCAGGCACAATTCTGTCGACCATGGTGCCGGGGAAGCTGACATGGGCGGCAATCCAGGCGGCGAGTTCCGCCGAACGCTTCTGCGCCATGCCGAGCACGGCATTTTTCACCACCTGACCGTTATCCGGGATGTTATCGCAGGAGAGCACGGTGAAGGGCTGCAC
>JAFACP010000162.1 GCA_023425455.1 Pseudomonadota bacterium
TTGGAAGGCGTAATGGTCGACCAGTCGACCATGTAAGGATCAATCGCCTCCTTGCTGTTCCAGCCGCGCATCACGGTGTAGCCGTGCCGTTCAAGATAACCGGGATCGTTCCAGACCTTCGGCAGAATATCTTTGCGCGCCAGCGTCGACGGGACATTCCACGGTGGGTTGACCACCACGTTATTCAGCGCGCTGCTCATCATTGGCGTTTTACGATCCGGACGACCAACAATCACGCGTGACGCCAGCACTTCACTGCCGTTTTGATAATAGACCAGCGAGTAAGCCGGAATATTGACCATAATGCCGGTCGACAGGGTACCCGGAAGCAGACGTAAACGCTGAATATTCAGGGCCAGCACCCCTGCCCGCTGCGCCGGCGTCACATTCAGCCAGCTGCGGGTCGACGGCCCAATCACGCCATCGGCACTGAGCCCCTGGCGCAGCTGAAATTGCTTCACCGCCGCCACCAGTTCACGATCGTAAGCTGCGGGTTTATCGCCGGGCACAGCGCTTGTCTTCCCGCTCACCGGTGCGGACGGGCTGACGACCGCACTTTGCGCCTCATCGCCGGGCAAAGCTATCTTCGCGCCATCATCCAGTGCCCCGGCACGTTTGAGAATGTCACGAAGTGCCGGAACATCGCTGCTCCACTGACCGGGGCGCAGCGTGGCCGTGCTACGCAGCTGCGGCCACGGACGTGTATCAGACACCAGAGAAAGCAGGGATTGATGCATGGTGGCATATTGCGGATGAGCGGGCGCCAGGCTTGCGATAAAGCGTGGCAACTCCCCTTTATCGAGCGACAGCTGCCACTGATTAATGACCGAAAGCGCAGGCGTCGCCAGCTTGTACGGCTTGTCGCTGTACAGCCAGCGGTTGCCGTTGACCGGGATCCCCGCCACAAACTGCAGATACCCCATCATGGCATCGGACAAGACCACGTCGCGAGCAAGCCCGGTGACGGCAGGATCGGTCAAAAGCTCTACCCAGGTAATGAACTGCGGCTGAACGCCTGCGATAGCCACTTCCGCCAGCTGCTGTTGAAACGCCTGCACGGCATCGCGATTTTCCCACATCGGTTTCATATCGCGCGCGGCATAGAGCAAGGTCAGCGGATTAAGATAGGCCGGCGTATAACCTGAAGGCAGGCCGTCAAGAAGCTGATGGCGCACGCTTCCCGCATCAGTGCCTTCCGGCAAGGGTTGAATGCCGGCCATGATTGCCGTTGCCGGAGACTGCTCCAGCGGCGAAGAGAGCGACGTCGGCTGCTCAGCTGTCATCGCCGAGCCGTCGGTCGGTACAATTTCAGGCTCATCAGCCTGCGCGGTAAACAGCGGAGCAAATATCACTGCCAGACACAGACTCAGCGCTGACAGACGACCACGATTTTTCTTTAGCAACATCCCTTGCCCCCTGTTTTATCACGACATGCCCGGTAGTTCGGGGCTTTCCTTCATTATAGAAAGGCATCAATGCTGTTGCCTTACCTTGTGTAAAGAAGTTTAAAGAAAACGCAGCAGCAAACACAAGCTAAGCGAATAAAAAAAGCGGCGCTTTTTTGCGCCGCTTCAGATGATTAACCTGCATCAGGAGGCGTCAGCCTCTCCGGGTAATGACTCCGGCGGCTGCGGCGCAAAGCCGCGCAACCCGACAACGTGTACATGCGCGGTGTTCTGGAAGACCTTACGCACCAGCTTATAGGTGGTTCCTTTTTCCGGGCTGATGTTCTCCGGCGCGGCGATAATGAGCTGCATATCGAGGCGATCGCAGAGCTCAAACAGCGTGGCGATGGATCGCGCATCCAGACGCGCCGCTTCATCAAGGAATAGCAGGCGACATGGCGAGATATCTTTGCCGCGCAGGCGACGAGACTCATCTTCCCAGCTCTGGACAACCATCACCAGAATAGACATACCGGTACCGATAGCTTCCCCCGTCGACAACGCCCCCGATTCCGCCCGGAGCCAGCCGTCGGAGCCACGGTTAACCTCAACCTCCATTTCCAGGTAGTTGCGGTAATCCAGCAGCTCTTCCCCGATGGTTTGCGGCGTACGCTGCCCCATGTCGATCTGCGGATTCAGGCGCTGATAAAGCTTCGCCAGCGCTTCCGAGAAGGTCAGACGGTTACTGTTGAACAGATCCTGATGCTGCTCGTGCTGCTCAGACAGGACATCCAGCAGTGTGGAATGGGCTTCGCGCACATTGACGTTGAGACGCACGCTGTTGACCTGACCAAAGGAGACGCTCTGCAGCCCCTGGTTCAGCATCCGAATACGGTTCTGCTCGCGCTGAATGGTCTTGCGGATAATGTTCGCCACGCTGCGGGAGCTGATAGCCAGCTTCTGTTCGCGGGAGGTCAACTCTTCCGTCAGACGGCCCAGTTCAATCTCCATCTGTTCGATGGCATCAACCGGATCGTCGGTACGGATGATGTCCTGACGAATACGCTCGCGCAGGTGCTGGTAGACGGCGACAAAGAACTGGATCTTCCGCTCCGGACGTTTCGGATCTTCCGACATCCGCAGCACGTCGCGCAGATGTTCGTTATCCGCCACCGCCAGTCGTAGCGCACCCAACGCCTTATCCGACATGGAACGCAGCTCATCGCCAGAGAGATAGGCCAGCTCACGGCGATGCAGGCGGCGTTCAACACCGTTGTCTTTCACCATCCGCATTACCGCGCACCAGCCGGCCTTGGCGGTAACCACCTGTTCGCGCATTTCGTGATAATCACGTTCCAGCTTGCGCAGACGACGGGTAAGGTTATCCATCTCCGCTTCACAGAAGGTCAGCGCTTTTTCAAGCTGGTTGCGGCGCGCACGGTTATTACTCAACTGGCTGTGCAGTTCGTCGCGGCGGATACGCGCCCGCTCTTCCGCACCACTGTCGGCGCGAACGCCAATATCCTGCAGCTCTTTTTGCAGATCGTTTAACAGCTCTTTTTTCGTGTCAAAGGAGCTTTTCAGCGAGGCCAGCACCTGGCTGTACTGGCTGAGCTGCGCCGCGTGGCTACGCATGGCCTCGCGAGCGCGGGTACGCTCCGCTTCTGCCTGCTCCAGACGCTGACGCAGTTTTTCGTTCAGATCGCTGTTGCCGCTCAACATTTCAGCGGAATCGGAGTAGCCGAAGTGGGCGCGACGCTGCACCACTTCCGTCAGGGCAAACGCCTGCTGACGCGCTTCACGCTGAACCTGTTGCGACCAGGCATAGTCCTCTTTCAGCTGTTCAAACTGTTCCGGATCGCTCTGTAGCACAGAGACCATCGGCTCCAGTTTCGCCAGCTGATTGCCGTGTTGCTGGACGAATCGCGCGGCCTCCTGCGCTTCATCCAGACGCGCCTGGATTTCATCCACACGGTCAGCCAGCGTCTCGTCCGCCAGCAGGTTCAGGCGCGGCAGAATACGGTTCAGCGCGGCAACGCCCTCTTTCGCCTGTTCGAACTGCACGCGACTCTGCTGGTTATCGTTTTCATGGCTTGCAATCGCTCGCTCCAGCTCACCGCGACGGGTGTTGAGCTTACGAATTTCGGCTTCCGGATCGGCCTCAAACGCGACCGCAAGGTGGCTACCGATAAAGCGGCTGAAGGCCTGGTGCAGACGCTGGGTTTTCTGGACGTCGAAAGATAAGGTCGCAAACCGTTCAGAGAGTGTTTCGCGTTCGGCATGCAGACTCTCGATCCGGCTTTCGCGCGCTGCGCGGCCAAACAGTGGCAATGACGGGAAGCGCGAGTAACGCCACTGGCGGTCAGCGATTTTTACGACCACCGCATTTTCCAGCTCATCAACGCTGAACACGCTGTCATCGAACGACTGCGGATCCCCTTCGATCAGGTAGAGATCTTCCGGGCAATCTTCCAGCCCGGCAAGCTGGTCGGCAATCAGGGAGAGATCCGGCACCACAATCGCGTTACGCGACGGGCCATACAGCGCCGAGAAGTACGGCGCATCATCGAGGCCAACATCGTCGTAAATTTCGGACAGCAGCACGCCGCCAAACCGTTCTGCGAGTGCATTCAGGCGCGCATCTTCGGCACCGCCTGGCTGGCTTAAACGCTCAATTTCTTCGTCGACGTCACGCTTGCGTGCGCCCACTTCGTCACGCTCGACGATGGCTTCACGCTCACGCTCCAGCAGCTGTTGCAGGTACTCGGTGACCTCCTGACCGGCGCTAAACTCCTCGCCGCACTGCTCACTGAGCTGGCTCAGGCTACTCTGCGCCGCCAGCCAGACGGGCGCTCGCTGCAGCAGTGCCTGCGAGCGAGACTGCAGCTGCTCCATCTCCTGACGCAGGGTCATACGCTGTTCGCTGGCGCTGGAAACGGTGTCGGAGAGCGCGGCGATACGCGCCTCCAGCTCCTGATGCAGGGCTTCCAGCTGGTCAACATCGTAGGTTTTGCCCTGCCGCTTGCAGAAGTCAGCCAGCAGGCGCTCGGCCTCCTGCTGCTCGCGCAGACGCTGCTCCAGCTCGTTCAGACGCATACGCAGCGGCTGAAGCTGCTCCGCCAGATGGCGCTGATTGACACCGTCGCGCAGCAGTTCGCGAGCCACATCCCACGCTTCATTACGCGCCAGCGGGCCATTAATGGCCACCACCAGCTGGTAAGCCTGTTCGAACTGGCTGTGTGCCGTTTGCGCGACGCTCATTTTCTGTTCGAGAGAGAGCAGTTTTTCGGTCGCTTCCTGCTCTTTCGCCTGGAAGGTTTCCAGCCATTCGTCAGCGCTGTCCGGGGTTAAATCCGGCAGATGGCACAACGCCTGAGCACGCTGCAAAGCCTGCAGCGCCTGGGTGTACTGAATCGCACGCGTCTGCTGTACGTCGAGCGCCTGCTGGTAATCGGCGAGCTGGCTTTTCAGCTCATCCACTTCCAGCTCTGCGGCTTCCGCGCGGGCTTCGTTCTCTTCCTGCATGTCGGCGGCTTCGGCCACCACTTCATTTTGCTCTTCGAGACGGATCTGCAGCTCATCGAGATCGGCTTCATAGCGCTCGATTTTTTCCTGCTGACGCAGCGCGGTCTGTACGAGGTTCAGGTGATCGCTGGCTGCCTGGTAGTCGGCCTCCAGGTCGCCTTCGGCACCGGTATGTTCGCCCAGCTCGCGCGCCATCTCGACATGCTTATACTGTTCCGCCACCAGCTGTTTGCGCGAGGTGAATAGCTCACGACGGTACTCCAGCGCCTGATCGAGATGAATACGGCGCTCGTTAGCATGGCGCATATAGTCCGCAGCCACGTAGTTGGTGGCTTCGCTGATCAGATGTTTAAACAGATCGCGATCGGACTGGGTAACGCGAATCGCTTCCAGCGTCATGCGGTTCTCGCGCAGCGCGGCTTCCATATCCTGGAAAGCCTTACGCACACCGCTGTTTTCCGGCAGCAGGTAATCACGCAGCGAGCGGGTAATCGCACTTGAGATACCGCCATACAGGGAGGCTTCGATCAGACGGTAGTATTTGCTACGGTCAGAGGCGCTACGCAGACGCCGCGCCACAATGCCCAGATCGAACATCAGGGAGTGGTAATCGGTAATCGAGTTGAACTGCTTGAACTGCACGCCTTCGATGGTATCGAGCTTATCTTTCAGCTCCTGCAGCGTCAGCACCCGCGCCTGACGTTCGTTAAGCGTTTCGGTCAGCAGCGCGGTCGGCTGCATGGATGTGGGCAGCCCCTGAATGGCAAACGGTTTGATATCCACTTTGCGGTCGCGACCGGCGACCTGCTGCAGACGCACGCCAACCACCACGCGCTGGTGACGCGAGTTGATCACGTCCAGTACCGAGTAACAGACCCCGGCTTTCAGCTTCCCGTGCAGGCCTTTATCGCGGGAACCGCTTGTCGCGCCCGCTTCCGTGGTGTTACGAAAGTGCAGCAGCGTCAAATCGGGGATTAATGCCGTGACGAACGCCGCCATGGTGGTGGACTTGCCGGCGCCGTTACCGCCAGAAAGGGTGGTAACCAGTTCATCGAGATCGAAGGTACGGGCAAAGAAGCCGTTCCAGTTAATCAGCGTTAGTGAGCGAAATTTACCGCGTTCAATCATTACTCTTCCTCCCCGCTATCCGGCTGATTGTCTTCATGCTCGTCATTGAGCTGCAAATGGTTCTCCACCGGCATCGCTTCACCGTCGCGGATCATACGCAGCTGTGCTTCACGCACGTCATCACCGGCACGTACGTCTGCCCCGAAGCGGAACACGGATTCCGTGATGCGGAATTTGCTGCTGTCGTGGCCCATAAACCAGACCATGCCCAGACGGCGCAGACGGTTCAGGGAGGAGCGTACTTTTTCCTGTAACTTCTGACGATCGAGGTCTGACCCCGTCGAACGGTTATTCACCAGCTTGAGCAGCTTGCTCTCATCCGCCAGCGCTAACAGCTCATCGTAGAGCTCCTGCTGAGTGAAAATCCCTTCGTTAGCCAGACGTTCCGGGCTGAGGTAGAGGTAGCAGAGAATTTTGCCGACCATCATATCCAGCTCTGACAGTACCGAGCGTGGGATAAGCGTCGTGGAGCGCGGACGCAGGTAGAAAAAACCTTCCGGCGCACGGATGAGTTCAACGTTGTAACGCGCATAGAACTCCTCGAGATACTCCTGGAAATCCATTAAAAAAGCGTGATTATCCAGCTCGTCAAGACCAATGTGACGACCGGCACGCAGCTGGCTGTCCAGCGCCGGAAACAACGGATTCGCCAGCGCCTGTGCCAGCTTAAGTGGCATCACTTGTTCAATATTTGTCAATGACATGCGCCTGTACCTTGGCTCCGTAATCGTTAATCGGCTGCCACTTCGGCGGCAGTCCGGTGAAATCTGCTTGCGCGACACCCAGGCGCACGGCCTGATCCACAACAATGCGGGCGATGTCGAAATGGCGAGCGCGGGGATATTGCGCCAGATAGTCGCGAACAACCAGCCCAAGATCCAGCGGCGCTTGTCTGGTTTTATAGACAGCAAGCTGTTCTTCGATCATGGCGGCGAGCTGTTCACGAATTTCGTTAAACTCTTCGTATTCCAGATCGGGTGGCAGTTCGCCGGTCACCTCTTCATCACGTAACGCCATCTCTTCGTCACGCATGTCGAGCAGACGGTCGGCACTGGCATAGGTCAGCGCCCACGGCGCATCAAACCAGTTCTGCACCGACTGGCGCAGACGCTGTGCAAAGACGCGGTTTTTATCCATATCGATAGCGGTACGGATAAATTTATGCACGTGACGGTCGTAACCGATCCACAGGTCGATCGACTGCTGGCCCCAGCTAATGATGCGATCGAGTTTGCTTTGTAAATCGAACACCAGACGATCGACAAAATGCAGATCGTCATGCGCCAGGGTGGCATCCTGAATGCGCAGCAGGTTTGCCTGCAGCTTGTCACCTGCGGCTTCCAGCGTGTCCTGCAGCTCTCGCAGCGTACCGGACGTTTCGGACAGCAACAGTTCGCAGCTGGAGATGGCGGCACGCCAGTCTTTATTCAGCAGCTGTGCAATATCGTCTTTCACCTGCTGCTGCTGTTCATCCATCAGGCGCTGGGTCAGATCGATGCTGTCGAAGATCTCCGCCACTGAATATTTGAGAGGGGCGTAGACGTTGCGATGCCAGTGAAACTCGTCGCCGTTCTCATCCGCCGCGTCGGCCGCGCGCTTCAGCTCGCCCGCCACAATGGAGAGCTGCATTGAGAGGCGCAGCGTGGAGAATTCGCGCTGACGGATGTAGTAATCGGTAATGCCGATGCCCAGCGGCGTCAGACGATAGATGGCGTTTCCTTCCGCCTGCTCGCTGGTAAAGCGGTTCAGCAGACGTTGACG
>JAFACP010000186.1 GCA_023425455.1 Pseudomonadota bacterium
GATCGAATGATGCTCGATTTAGCCAATGGCATGTTGTTTCGTTCTCGTTTTGCCCGCCGAATGCTGACCCCGGACGCTTTTTCACCGTCTGCCTTTTGCGTTGATGATGCCGCACTCTATTTCTCATTTGAAGAAAAATGCCGCGAGCTCGACCTCTCTAAAGAGCAGCGCGCCGAGCTGGTTCTCAATGCGCTGGTGGCTATCCGTTTCCTGAAACCGCAGATGCCGAAAAGCTGGCATTTTATGGCCCATAGCCTGAGCTGGATGCCGGCAACCGGCGACGCGGCCAGCGTCAATCTGAGTGATACCGCAGAAGAGGTGAGTCTGCTGGTGGTTGAACCTGGCGAAAATGCGGCGCTCTGCCTGCTGGCGCAGCCCGGCGTAACTATTGCCGGGCGGATGATGCAGCTGGGTGACGCCATTAAGGTGATGAACGACAGGCTGAAACCGCAGCCGCGCGTGGATGCGTTCAGCCTCGAGCAGGCGGTTTAAGCCCCGAGCTGTACCGAGGTTTTTGGAACACAGCTACAGCATAATATTGTGCCATCATCCCCGATAGCCGAGCGCTTCAGCGCGCTGACCTCTCCTTCAATCAGCTTGATACGACAGCATCCGCAGATACCGGCCCGGCAGGAATACGGAACGCGGATCCCGGCCTGTTCCAGCTGTTCGAGCAGTACCTGCTGATTGTTACCGCGAATCACCTGCCCCTGCCAGTGAATATCAACAGCGGAAGCGGGTTGCAGCTCCATCGCTTCACCTTCCTCTTCCTGCCCGGCACCGTACACTTTGGCCGGGCCGCGACTGAGAATTTCCACCTCATCGCCCACCCGGATGACGCCGCTTGTGCGGGGGATCAGGTTCTGTCCAAAATCGACATCACCGTTATCCTGAGCGGTACGAAACGACTGCAGGGTTTTCAGGGGTTCACCGGTAGGGTGTTTTTGCCCTTTTTCCGGGCTGACGGTAGTAAAAATGCAGCGGCTGCACGGCTTGACCACATCGAAAATGACGCTGCCAATGCGAATAACTTTCCAGGTATCTTCTTCCCAGGCCGTCGCCCCGGTCACCACCAGGTTCGGGCGAAACTGCTCCATCTGAACGCTGGCTTTACAGCGGCGCTGCAGATCGCGCAGTGAGGCCTCACTGGTCAACAAAAACGGGAAGCCATCGGCAAATGACAGAGGCACCGACTCGTGGCGTTTAACCCGACGCGTCAGCTCCGGTCCCACCCAGCGCAGCTGCACATCCCGGGAGAAGTAACCGCTTAGCCAGTGGTTTATCTCCTCCGGCGCGACGCGCGCGGTAAAATGGTTGCCCCACACTTCGGTTGGGGCATCAACAGGCGCAAAATCAGTAAAGCGAATGACCACGCCATCGCCGTCTGGCGCGGTCAGATGCAAGCCGTCATGCAGCGGCGAGGGGGTGAAACGCACCATTTGCGGGAACTGGCGAGCGGTTACAAACGTGCCGTCAGGCTCGGTGACCATGAAAATACGATCGAAGGCGAATCCGCTCATGTCGGCCAGCGCGTGAGAAACGCCGATACCGCGCATGGATTTCACCGGATGAATAAAAAGCCTGGATAACGTCGCCACTGCACAGTCCCTCGAATGAAAATAAGCCCTCAACTTTATGACATAGACGCCATATTAGCTATAATGCGCAACAATTTTCTTAGTGTATAAGTGACGAGTATGAATTCTCTGTTTGCCAGTACGGCCCGTGGGCTGGAAGAGCTGTTAAAAACTGAACTGGAAGCCCTGGGCGCACAAGAGTGCCAGGTCGTTCAGGGTGGCGTCCATTTTGAGGGCGACACGCGGCTTATTTACCAGAGCCTGATGTGGAGTCGCCTGGCGTCGCGCATCATGCTGCCGATGAAGGAGTGCAAGGTCTATAGCGATCTTGACCTCTATACCGGCGTACAGATGATCGACTGGACAGAGATCTTCACGCCGGACGCCACCTTCGCGGTCCATTTCAACGGCGTAAACGATGAGATCCGCAACAGCCAGTACGGTGCGCTGCGCGTGAAAGATGCCATTGTCGACTGCTTCACCCGACGAAATAAAGCCCGTCCGAACGTCGACCGTGAGAACCCGGATCTGCGAATTAACGTCTGGCTCAATGGCGACACCGCAAGTATCTCTCTGGATCTCAGCGGTGCAGGCCTGCATCTTCGGGGTTATCGCGATCGTACCGGTATGGCGCCGATCAAAGAGACGCTCGCCGCCGCCATCGTCATGCGCTCTGGCTGGCAGCCGGGGACACCGCTGCTCGACCCAATGTGCGGCTCCGGTACGCTGCTGATTGAGGCGGCGATGCTGGCAACGGACCGCGCGCCGGGGCTGCATCGCGGTCACTGGGGGTTCAGCGGCTGGGCGCAGCATGATGAGGCTATCTGGCAAGAGGTCAAAGCCGACGCGCAGAGCCGGGCCCGTAAAGGACTGGCAGATTACAGCGCACATTTCTACGGCTCCGACAGCGATCCGCGCGTGATTGAGCGTGCGCGCAGTAACGCCCGTCGCGCCGGCATCGGCGAGCTTATGACCTTCGAAGTGAAAGACGTGGCGAACCTGACCAATCCGCTGCCGAAAGGGCCATACGGGACGGTGATCAGCAACCCGCCATACGGCGAGCGTATCGACAGCGAACCGGCACTGATTGCGTTGCACAGCCTTCTGGGTCGCAACATGAAAGACTATTTCGGTGGCTGGAATCTCTCCCTGTTCAGTGCCTCACCAGAATTGTTGAGTTGCCTTCAACTGCGCGCCGATCGCCAGTTTAAGGCGAAAAACGGCCCGCTGGACTGTGTGCAGAAAAACTACCATCTGGCAGAGAAGACGGCAGACAGTAAGCCATCCGGCGTGGCGGAAGATTACGCCAATCGCCTGCGCAAAAATCTGAAGAAATTTGAGAAATGGGCGAAACAGGAAGGTATCGAATGCTATCGTCTGTACGACGCGGATCTGCCGGAATACAACGTGGCGGTTGATCGTTACGCGGACTGGGTGGTGATTCAGGAG
>JAFACP010000241.1 GCA_023425455.1 Pseudomonadota bacterium
GGTCAACGCCCACTGCACGCGCTCGTCCATATCGGCACGAGAAAGCTTTTCAAACAGACGCACGCCAAAGGCAATGTTGTCGTAAATCGACATCGGGAACGGCGTAGGCTTCTGGAACACCATCCCGACCTTCGCACGCAGCAGGGCAATGTCCTGGGTGTTGGTCAGAATGTTGTCACCATCCAGAATAATTTCACCTTCGGCGCGCTGCTCCGGATATAACGAATACATCTTGTTAAAGGTGCGCAGCAGCGTGGATTTACCACAGCCAGACGGACCGATGAATGCCGTGACCTGGTTCTTTGCGATATCCAGGTTGATATTCTTCAGGGCATGGAATTTACCGTAGTAGAAGTTCAAATCACGAACCTGAATCTTACCCGGGGCAGTATCAACCATACTCATTGACTCATTTCCTCATTCGGCGCCGCGATGTGCCGCGCCGTAAAAAATTAACCGTGTTTCTTCTTCGCGAAAATGACGCGCGCCAGAATGTTCAGCAACAGGACGCAAAGGGTAATGATCAGCACCCCGGCCCAGGCCAGCTGCTGCCACTCCGCGAATGGGCTCATCGCAAATTTAAAGATAGTGACCGGCAGGTTCGCGATCGGCTGCATCATATCCGTGCTCCAGAACTGGTTGGAGAGCGCGGTAAACAGCAGCGGCGCCGTTTCACCGGCAATACGTGCAACAGCCAGCAGAATACCGGTCATGATCCCGGAGACCGACGCTTTCAGGGTGATCGCGGAGATCATTTTCCATTTCGGCGTGCCCAGCGCATAAGCGGCTTCGCGCAGGCTGTCCGGCACCAGCTTCAGCATGTTCTCCGTGGTACGAATGACGATAGGTACCTGCAGCAGCGCCAGCGCAATCACCCCCGCCCAGCCGGAGAAGTGCTCCATCTGCGCCACCACAATGGTGTAAACAAACAGACCGACCACGATAGAGGGCGCGGAAAGCAGGATATCGTTGATAAAACGAATGATTTCGGCAAGCCAGGATTTACGGCCGTACTCCGCCAGATAGATACCGGCCATGATCCCCAGCGGCGTACCAAACACCGTCGCCCACAGGATCAACAGACCGCTGCCCGCCAGGACGTTCGCCAGACCGCCGCCCGCCGTGTTTGGCGGTGGCGTCATCTCGGTAAACAGCGCCAGAGACATGCCGTCGATACCGCGTGTGACGGTAGACATCAGGATCCAGATAAGCCAGAACAGACCAAAGGCCATCGTCGCCATCGAGAGCGTCAGCGCGATACGGTTTTTCGTGCGGCGCCTGGCCTGCATTTTGCGGCGAGATTCCGCAAGCTGAGCGGTGCTTTGCATTTCGAGAGTCGCCATTAGCGTGCCCCCTCATTTTTAGCGAGGCGCATGATCATTAGCTTGGAGATCGCCAGAACAATGAAGGTGATAACAAACAGAATCAGACCCAGCTCCATCAGCGCAGCCACATGCAGCCCGGATTCCGCTTCCGCGAATTCGTTCGCCAGGGCAGACGTAATACTGTTACCCGGCATGTACAGCGATATGCTGTCGAGCTGGTAGGTGTTACCGATGATAAAGGTGACGGCCATGGTTTCACCCAGCGCGCGGCCTAAGCCCAGCATAATTCCCCCGATCACCCCATTTTTGGTGAACGGCAGGACAATGCGCCAGATAACTTCCCAGGTGGTGCAGCCGATGCCGTAGGCCGACTCTTTCATCATCACCGGGGTTTGTTCAAAGACATCGCGCATCACGGCCGCGATGTACGGAATAATCATGATGGCGAGGATCACGCCCGCAGCCAGAATACCGATACCGAAGGCCGGGCCGGAGAACAGGGCGCCAACAAACGGGATCGCCGAAAGCACATTACCGACCGGCTCCTGGAAATAGGTCGCGAACAGCGGAGCAAAGATAAACAGGCCCCACATGCCGTAAACGATACTGGGGATCGCCGCCAGCAGTTCAATGGCAATACCGAGCGGGCGTCTCAGCCAGCCTGGCGCCAGTTCCGTCAGGAACAGGGCAATACCAAAGCTCACAGGAACCGCAATCAGCAGGGCGATAAACGAGGTCACCAGCGTGCCGTAAATCGGCACCAGCGCACCATAGATATCGTTTGGTGCATCCCACTCTTTGGTCCACAGGAAGGAGAAACCGAATTTCTGGATGCTCGGCCAGGAGGAGAAGATCAGGGACACGATAATGCCGCCCAGCAGCAATAGCACAATCAGCGCAGCCAGTCTGACCAGCGCGCTGAAGATCATGTCACCTTTTTTACCCGGAGGGTTAAATGCAGGCTTGGTTGCAGCCATAAATCACTCTTCTGTTAACAACGTTTCACGAATTCTGGCGGGTAAGCTCACGCCACCCGCCATCTTCGTCAAAAATATCCTGTTAGTACAGCGCTTTACCGCTGCTGTCTTTCACGTTGGTTTTCCATGCAGCACGAATCTGCTCAACCACGCTGTCTGGCAGGCTGGCGTAATCCAGGTCGTTAGCCTGTTTGCCGCCATTTTTGTATGCCCAGTCGAAGAACTTCAGCACTTCAGCGCCCTGCTCAGGTTTCTTCTGTTCTTTGTGAACCAGGATGAAGGTGGTAGAGGTGATTGGCCACGCGTTGTCACCTTTCTGGTTCGTCAGATCCTGTGCGAAAGATTTGCTCCAGTCAGCGCCTTTCGCGGCGTTGGCGAAGTTATCTTCGGTTGGGCTCACTGGCTTACCATCGGCAGAAACCAGTTTGGTATAGGCCAGATTGTTCTGTTTTGCATAAGCATACTCAACATAACCGATAGAGCCAGGCAGACGCTGTACGAACGCGGCGATACCGTCGTTGCCTTTACCACCAAGACCGGTTGGCCAGTTAACAGTGGTGCCTGCGCCGACTTTAGACTTCCACTCTTCGTTCACTTTCGCCAGATAGCTGGTGAAGACGAAAGAGGTACCTGAACCATCCGCGCGGCGAACCACGGCGATGTTCTGCGAAGGCAGTTTCAGGCCAGGGTTGAGTTTAGCGATAGCTTCGTCATCCCATTTTTTGATTTTGCCAAGGTAAATGTCACCCAGCGTTTTGCCATCCAGCACCAGCTCGCCAGACTTCACGCCAGGCAGGTTGACCGCCAGAACGACACCACCGATAACGGTCGGGAACTGGAACAGGCCTTCCTGAGTCAGTCTTTCATCAGTCAGAGGGGCATCTGATGCGCCGAAATCAACGGTGTTAGCGGTAATTTGTTTAACGCCACCGGAGGAGCCGATACCCTGGTAGTTAACCTTGTTACCGGTCTCTTTTTGGTAGGTATCTGCCCATTTGGCATACACCGGCGCAGGGAAGGTTGCACCAGCGCCAGTCAGGCTTGCTTCTGCGAATACAGAGAAAGCGCTCAGAGATAAGGTCGCGGCGACAACAGTTGCGACAGTGGTACGCATAACTTTCATAATGTCTCCTGCAAGATTTTCGTAAATCGTTGTTTAGTGGCTACGGTGAGCAAAATAGGACAAACAGGTGACAGATAAATGTACGAATTATGACAGTTTTATGACACTGAAAAATTCAGTGAAAACCTTTCAAAATTCACCTTTAATATCATTATGTTAATTATGAATATGACAACAGCTTTTCAGTAATATTTTCTTTGTGTGACACTGAAAAAAGTAGCTGAAGATGGCGAATTGTCATAAATAAAAACGAGAAAGGATTGATTAAAAACAAGCCAGCAAGGGGAAAAAGCTCCACCCGAAGGTGGAGCCAGGAGAGATTATTCGACGGTGACGGACTTCGCCAGGTTACGCGGCTGGTCAACGTCAGTGCCTTTGATCAGGGCAACGTGGTAGGCCAGAAGCTGCAATGGAACGGTATAGAAGATTGGCGCAATCACCTCTTCAACATGCGGCATCTCGATAATATGCATGTTGTCGCTGCTGACAAAACCGGCATCTTTATCGGCAAAGACGTACAGTACGCCACCGCGGGCGCGTACTTCTTCGATGTTGGATTTCAGTTTTTCCAGCAGTTCGTTGTTCGGCGCGACAACGATGACCGGCATATCCGCATCAATCAGCGCCAGCGGACCATGCTTCAGCTCGCCCGCAGCGTACGCTTCGGCGTGAATGTAGGAGATCTCTTTGAGCTTCAGCGCGCCTTCCAGCGCAATCGGGTACTGATCGCCACGGCCCAGGAACAGCGCGTGATGCTTGTCGGAGAAATCTTCCGCCAGTGCTTCAATGCGTTTGTCCTGTGACAGCATCTGCTCAATGCGGCTTGGCAGCGCCTGAAGACCATGCACAATGTCATGTTCAACAGAGGCATCCAGCCCTTTGAGATGCGCCAGTTTCGCCACCAGCATCAGCAGAACGGTCAGCTGAGTGGTAAACGCTTTGGTCGACGCCACGCCGATTTCAGTGCCGGCGTTGGTCATCAGCGCCAGATCTGACTCACGAACCAGCGAAGAGCCCGGTACGTTACAAATAGCCAGCGAGCCAAGATAGCCCAGCTCTTTAGACAGACGTAGCGCCGCCAGGGTATCTGCGGTTTCGCCTGACTGAGACAGGGTGATCATCAGACTGTTACGACGCACGGCCGATTTGCGGTAGCGGAATTCCGAGGCGATTTCGACATCGCACGGTACGCCAGCCAGCGCTTCAAACCAGTAACGGGACACCATACCGGAGTTGTAGGACGTACCGCAGGCAACAATCTGAATGTGCTCCACCTTGCCCAGCAGCTCATTCGCGTTGGCACCCAGTTCGCTCAGATCCACCTCACCGTGGCTGATACGCCCGGTCAGGGTGTTCTTGATGGCGTTTGGCTGCTCGTAAATCTCTTTTTGCATGTAGTGACGGTAAGCGCCTTTGTCGCCTGCGTCGTACTGCAGATTTGATTCGATTTCCTGACGTTTCACCGGCGCGCCGGCGGTATCGAACACCGTTACGCTACGACGCGTCACTTCAGCGATATCCCCCTCTTCGAGGAAGATAAAGCGACGGGTGACCGGCAGCAGCGCCAGCTGGTCGGAAGCAATAAAGTTCTCCCCCATCCCCAGACCAATAACCATCGGGCTGCCGGAACGCGCGGCCAGCAGCGTCCCCGGATCGCGGGAGTCCATAATCACCGTACCGTAGGCGCCGCGCAGCTGAGGGATCGCACGCAGTACGGCCTCACGCAGCGTACCGCCCTGCTCCAGCTCCCAGTGAACCAGATGGGCAATCACTTCGGTGTCAGTTTCAGACACAAAGGTATAACCACGCGCTTTCAGCTCTTCACGCAGCGGTTCGTGGTTTTCGATGATCCCGTTATGAACCACCACGATGTGTTCAGACACATGCGGGTGCGCATTACCTTCAGACGGCTCGCCGTGCGTCGCCCAGCGGGTGTGTGCGATCCCGGTCCCTCCTGGCAGCGGATGCTCCTCCGCTGCCTGCGCCAGCATCTGCACTTTACCCAGACGACGCAGACGGGTCATATGACCTTGTGCATCGACCACGGCAAGACCGGCAGAGTCGTAGCCACGGTATTCCAGACGACGTAAACCTTCGAGAAGGATTTCAGCAATATCACGCTGCGCAACTGCGCCAACAATTCCACACATAGTTTTAGATTCCGAATTTAGGCATTATGCCTGCGTTGTCGCTGACCTGTATTTACCCTACGTCTTGCACGCTGCGGCTGCGTTAGCTTCTCGTACTCGCCACGGTCACTTACTTAAGTAAGCTCCCATTGACTCATACGCTTGCCGCCTTGTCACAACGCGAAATCCTTTGGGTAATGCCCTTTCCGGGCACCCCGAGCCTTGTAGAGAGTGGGGTTATTGTTTTAAGCACTGCCGTTGGGCGGAAGATTATGTTATCTCCTCATCCCACATCCGCCTTAGCGGCGGATAAAAATAGAGGGCGGGTCAGTGATACTGCCCGCCCTGCCATTATTTCTTCTTCACCGGGCGCTTCCAGCCCTGCTTATGAACCTGCGGCACGCGGCTTAACACCAGTTCGTTGTCCGCCACATCACGTGTTACGGTGGTTCCGGCAGCAATGGTCACGCCGTTTCCAACCGTCACCGGTGCCACCAGCTGTGTGTCAGAACCGACAAACACATCATCGCCAATAATGGTTTTAAATTTGTTGGCACCGTCATAATTACAGGTGATCGTGCCCGCGCCGATATTGACGTTATCGCCAATTTCCGCATCGCCCAGATAGGTCAGGTGACCGGCTTTCGAACCTTTACCCAGACGCGCTTTTTTCATCTCAACGAAGTTACCCACGTGGGCCCCTTCCAGCAGCTCCGCACCAGGGCGCAGACGCGCAAATGGCCCAATGGTGCATGCCGCTTGCAGATGCGCATCTTCCACCACGCTATAGGGGCTGATGTCGCAATCGTCGCCAATCACGCTGTTTTTGATCACGCAGCCGGCGCCAATTTTTACGCGATCGCCGAGCTGGACATTGCCCTCGAGGATGACGTTAGTATCAATTTCAACATCACGTCCATGAGACAACGTTCCGCGCAGATCAAAACGCGCCGGATCGCGCAGCATAACGCCCGCCAGCAGCAGCTTTTCTGCCTGCTCAGACTGATACACGCGCTCCAGGCGGGAGAGCTGCAGACGGTTATTCACCCCTTCTGTTTCGCTTAAGCGCTGTGGATGCACAGCGGCGATCTCACGACCTTCCTGGTAGGCAAGGGCAATAACATCGGTGATGTAATATTCGCCCTGAGCGTTGTTGTTGGTCAGTTTCGACAGCCAGCGCTTCAGGTCTGCGCCGTTGGCGATAAGGATACCGGTGTTGATTTCCTGGATTTGACGCTGGGCATCGCTCGCATCTTTGTGCTCAACGATACCTGTCACCCTGCCATTCTCACGGGTGATGCGGCCATAGCCTGTCGGGTCGTCAAGTTTTACGGTCAGTAACGCAATACCGCCCTGCGGTTTAGCCGCTCGCAGACGCGCCAGCGTCTCAACGGAAATGAGCGGAACGTCGCCGTAGAGCATCAGAATATCTTCGTCATCGGCGAAAAACGGTGCAGCCTGCTGCATCGCGTGGCCTGTTCCCAGCTGTTTTTCCTGAAGAACCCAGTTCAGTTTGTCGTCACACAGCGTTTGCTGAAGCAGAGAGCCGCCGTGTCCATAGACCAGATTAACCTGTCGTGCGCCCAGTTCATTAGCGGCATCAATAACATGCTGCACCATTGGCTTTCCTGCAAGCTGGTGCAACACCTTAGGGAGATCGGAATACATGCGAGTACCTTTGCCTGCGGCAAGGATGACCACGCTCATCGTATTGTTCAACATACGCGTCCTGACTGTAATTTAAGTGAGAAGTAAAACCCTTTGACGTTGAAAATTCTACATATTTTGCGCCATAAAATGGAATGGCGTTAAAACGCTCAACATGGGCCTTTACGGTCTATTTGAGGATACTTTTCAGGGCAGAGTAAATCACTTTTCCTCTGGAAAACAGCATTCTCGTGATAAGTGGCTAACGCCCACAATAGCTTAGCTATTTTTTTGGGCCGGAAATAAAGATCGCTTAAAAACAGAACAGTGTTTTAATTATCCAATATTGTGACATCAGAAAAAGAAACAGCGTTTCATCTTGATGATAATGGCGCTCAATTATCAATCAGGAGAATAAAATGAATTATAAGATACCTCTGGCCTTAATGATGTGTAGCACCCTGACGGCGACCGCTGCGGAACAGCCTGTCTGGAAAGCGATCGCCTTCGGACAATCCACAGACCTGAATTTCTCCTCTAACGTATTACCGGACAAAGTTGGCGTTAACGATGTCACTATTGCCGGGAAAACACTCTCCCCTCA
>JAFACP010000258.1 GCA_023425455.1 Pseudomonadota bacterium
CGGTAATTCAACTACAGACCTTTGATGTTCTCAGCTTCTAACTCGTTAAAGTATTTCAGCGTTTTCACTTTCAGTTCCATCGTGGACGGTTCGTCACAGACGATGACTGATTTTGGATGCAACTGCAGGCAACTGATGGTCCACATATGGTTAACATTGCCTTCAACGGCCGCCTGGAGGGCCTGCGCTTTCACACCGCCGAGAACCAGAATCATCACCTCTTCGGCATCCAGCAACGTACCCACGCCAACGGTCAGGGCGTATTTCGGAACCTGGTTAACATCACCGTCAAAGAAGCGAGAGTTCGCCACACGCGTGTCATGGGTCAGGGTTTTAATACGTGTACGTGACGCCAGAGATGATGCGGGCTCGTTAAACGCGATATGACCATCGTTGCCCACACCGCCCATAAACAGGTGGATTTTACCGTAGGCACGGATTTTTTCTTCGTACTGACGGCATTCTGCGTCAATATCAGGCGCGTTTCCATTTAACAGGTTAATATTTTCAGCAGGGATATCAACGTGATCAAAGAAATTACGGTGCATGAAGCTATGGTAGCTCTCCGGATGTTCCTTCGGTAAGCCCACGTACTCATCCATGTTGAAGGTCACAACATGTTTGAAGCTGACCTGGCCCGCTTTGTGCATTTCAACCAGTGCCTTATAGGCCGTCAGCGGAGTACCGCCGGTTGGAAGGCCTAAAACGAAAGGACGATCGGCGGTCGGTTTGAACGCATTGATGCGATTGACGATATGACGAGCGGCCCATTTACCGACTTGTTCAGCAGTTGCCAGGGGAATCAGTCTCATTGTTCACCTCAAAGTTAAAGTAAAAGAGTGGGCGGATGGCTATCGGAACCTGAACTAAGCGTAACCTGGAACATTCAGGCTGGATCAATCCGTCTTGATTTTTTGAATGATAAAATAAGTTTTCGTTGTTAGCCAGAGAAAGGGAGGGTTTATAACGATATTTGGTGACAAAAATCACAAAAAACACGCTTTTAATTTGCGATACGAATTAATTTTTCACACACTCAGAATGCCAGTGAATCATCAACAGTATTACGCGTTAATGACACAATAAAAACACAGCTGAGAACGTGCCTTAAACGGGGTCTCATAGGGGGAAGAAAGTGAGTATTCTAGGTTATTTACAAAAGGTCGGCCGCGCGCTTATGGTGCCGGTCGCCACGCTGCCAGCGGCAGCGATCTTGATGGGTGTCGGTTACTGGATTGACCCGGTAGGCTGGGGTGGAGACAACGCGTTAGCGGCGTTCTTCATTAAATCCGGCTCCGCTATCATCGACAACATGTCCGTGCTGTTCGCCATCGGTGTGGCGTACGGGATGTCCAAAGATAAAGATGGCGCGGCAGCGCTGACCGGTTTTGTGGGTTTCCTCGTGTTAACCACACTCTGTTCACCGGCCGCCGTGTCGATGATCCAGAAGATCCCGGCGGACCAGGTTCCAGCTGCGTTCGGTAAGATCAGCAACCAGTTTGTCGGTATCCTCGTCGGTATTATTTCTGCGGAGCTGTACAACCGCTTCAGCAGCGTAGAGCTGCCTAAAGCGCTGTCGTTCTTCAGCGGCCGTCGTCTGGTGCCTATTCTGACCTCTTTCGTGATGATTGTTGTGGCTTTCATCATGATGTACATCTGGCCAGTTATCTTTGACGGTCTGGTGAACTTTGGTGAGCATATCCAGAAACTGGGCTCCATCGGTGCGGGCGTATACGCCTTCTTCAACCGTCTGCTGATTCCGGTAGGTCTGCATCACGCGCTGAACTCCGTGTTCTGGTTTGATGTTGCCGGTATCAACGATATCCCTAACTTCCTCGGTGGCGCACAGTCCATCGAAGCAGGTAAAGCGGTTGTGGGTATCACCGGTCGTTATCAGGCTGGCTTCTTCCCAATCATGATGTTCGGTCTGCCAGGTGCTGCGCTGGCGATTTACCACTGCGCGCGTCCAGAGAATAAAGCAAAAGTGCTGGGTATTATGATGGCAGGTGCGTTTGCCGCCTTCTTCACCGGTATCACCGAGCCGCTGGAATTCTCCTTCATGTTCGTTGCACCGGTGCTGTATGTAATTCACGCCGTGCTGACCGGTATCTCCGTGTTCATTGCCGCCAGCATGCACTGGATCGCCGGCTTCGGTTTCAGCGCAGGTCTGGTGGATATGGTGCTGTCGTCCCGTAACCCACTGGCGACCCACTGGTACATGCTGATCCCGCAGGGCCTGGTATTCTTCGCTATTTACTACCTGGTCTTCCGTTTCACCATCACCAAATTCAACCTGATGACTCCAGGCCGCGAACTGGCTGTAGCCGGAAGCGAAGCGGATGGTCAGGACGTGAACGTGAGCGCAGATAAAGATCAGGACGTTGCAGGTCTGGCCCGCCAGTACATCGCAGCCGTCGGTGGTTCTGACAACCTGACCGGTATTGATGCATGTATCACGCGTCTGCGTCTGAACGTAAAAGACTCCTCACTGGTGAACGAAGCGCTGGCAAAACGCCTCGGCGCATCCGGGGTGATTCGCCTGAACAAAACCAGCGTACAGATCATTGTGGGCTTTGTGGCTGAGAAAATTGCCAACGCCATGAAAACAACCGGCCCGGTAGCCGCTGCCGAAGCATCAGCGACGCCTGCCGCCGCGCCTGCAGTAAAACCGCAGGCTGTACCAAATGCGGCGACCATTGCTGCGCTGGTCTCTCCGGTAACCGGTGAGGTGGTTGCCCTTGAGCAGGTGCCTGATGAAGCGTTCGCCAGCAAAGCGGTCGGTGACGGCGTGGCGGTGAAACCAACGGAAAAAACCGTTGTCTCTCCGGCCGCAGGAACCATTGTTAAAATCTTCAACACCAACCACGCGTTCTGCCTTGAAACAGAAAAAGGCGCTGAAATCGTTGTCCATATGGGGATCGATACCGTCGCGCTGAATGGTGAGGGCTTTACTCGCCTGGTGGAAGAGGGGAGCGAAGTTGTGGCGGGTCAGCCGATTCTGGAAATGGATCTGGACTTCCTGAACGCAAATGCGCGCTCGATGATCAGTCCGGTTGTGTGCAGCAACATCGATGACTTCACGGGTCTGGTTGTACAGGCTCAGGGTCAGGTGGTTGCCGGCCAAACCCCACTGTTTGAGATTAAAGGTAAGTAATCGCTCCTGAGTAGAGTGAGTGCCTTAAGCGGCGGGGGATCACCTCCGCCGCTTTTTTTTACAGCAATTGCCGCCATTATTTTCTTCCTGAGCGTTTTAAGGGTTGTCACTACGTCCGGCTTATAAGATCATATGCCGTTATACGTTGTTTACGCTTTGAGGAATCCACGATGAGTGAGGCTGAAGCCCGCCCGAGTAACTTTATTCGTCAGATCATCGATGAAGATCTGGCCAGTGGTAAGCACACCACGGTACACACCCGTTTTCCACCTGAGCCAAACGGCTACCTGCACATTGGACATGCAAAATCCATCTGCCTGAACTTCGGCATTGCACAGGACTATCAGGGCCAGTGCAACCTGCGTTTCGATGACACGAACCCAGTAAAAGAAGACATCGAATACGTTGAGTCAATCAAGAATGACGTGCAATGGCTGGGCTTCCACTGGTCTGGTGATATCTGCTACTCCTCTGACTATTTTGACCAGCTGTTTGCCTACGCTGTGGAACTCATCAACAAAGGTCTGGCGTACGTTGACGAGCTGTCTGCCGAGCAAATTCGTGAATACCGCGGTACGCTGACTGCGCCGGGTAAAAACAGCCCGTTCCGCGATCGCAGCGTTGAAGAGAACCTCGCGCTGTTTGAAAAAATGCGCTCCGGCGGTTTCGAAGAAGGTAAGGCGTGTCTGCGTGCCAAAATCGATATGGCATCACCGTTTATCGTGATGCGAGATCCGGTGCTGTACCGCATTAAATTTGCCGAGCACCATCAGACAGGCAACAAGTGGTGCATCTACCCGATGTACGACTTTACCCACTGCATCAGCGATGCGCTGGAAGGCATTACGCACTCTCTGTGTACGCTTGAGTTCCAGGATAACCGTCGTCTGTATGACTGGGTGCTGGATAACATCACCATTCCGGTGCATCCGCGTCAGTACGAGTTCTCTCGCCTGAATCTGGAATACACGGTGATGTCCAAGCGTAAGCTGAATCTGCTGGTGACTGACAAGCATGTTGAAGGCTGGGACGACCCACGTATGCCAACAATCTCGGGCCTGCGTCGCCGTGGCTACACGTCGGCTTCTGTGCGCGAGTTCTGTAAACGTATCGGTGTTACCAAGCAGGACAATACCATTGAGATGGCGTCGCTGGAATCCTGCATTCGTGAAGATCTGAACGAAAATGCGCCGCGCGCGATGGCGGTTATCGACCCGGTTAAGCTGGTTATCGAAAACTACCCGCAGGGTGAGAGCGAAGTTGTCACCATGCCTAACCATCCGAACAAACCGGAAATGGGCAGCCGCGATGTGCCGTTCAGTAAAGAGATCTGGATCGATCGTGCTGACTTCCGTGAAGAGGCTAACAAGCAATACAAGCGTCTGGTTCTCGGTAAAGAAGTCCGCCTGCGCAACGCCTATGTGATCAAAGCTGAGCATGTTGAGAAAGATGCGGAAGGTAACATCACCACCATCTTCTGTTCTTACGACGCCGATACCCTGAGCAAAGATCCGGCCGATGGCCGGAAAGTGAAAGGGGTTATCCACTGGGTAAGCGCGGCGCACGCGCTGCCGGTAGAGATCCGTCTGTATGACCGTCTGTTCAGCGTGCCTAACCCCGGTGCGGCGGAAGACTTCCTTGCGACCATTAACCCAGAATCTCTGGTCATCAGGCAGGGTTTTGCCGAGCCTTCGCTGAAAGCTGCTGAGGCCGGTAAAGCGTTCCAGTTCGAGCGTGAAGGTTACTTCTGCCTCGACAGTCGTCACAGTTCGCAGGATAAGCCAGTATTTAACCGTACTGTTGGACTGCGTGATACCTGGGCGAAGATTGGCGAATAATTTCGTCTTTCAGGTCAATGAGAAACAAACACCGCTTAAGGCGGTGTTTTTTTATTTAACGATCATGCTGTTAATGGTGTGGCGTAAACAGGAATATCAAAATATCAGGTCAATGAGCAGCTACTTATTTTTCTCAAAAAAAGTTTGCACTATTACCCGGTAAATCGCGGCGAAAAATTAAGTCCGAAAATAGCTCTTTTTTCATTCAAAACCTTCGCTTTCCCGCATGAATCCTCGCTTCCTCTGGTGTATTACAAAACGCTACCAATTATGTGCACTTCGTCATAATCCTGACTTTTCCCTGCCGAAAAGCATTGATAATTCGCGTCGCGAAAAATAACCTAAAGACGGTAGTTAATTCGAGGGTATTTCTAACTACCCCTGACCATCTGGTCTTTTATTTTTCGCCGTTTTAGGCGCTTTAATTCGTCAAAGAGGAATAATCTATGCGTACGTTCAGTGGCAAACGTAGTGCGCTGGCGCTGGCTATTGCCGGTGTAACAGCAATGTCGGGACTGGTTGTAACTCCACAGGTTCAGGCAGCTGGTTTTATCGACGACTCGACGCTCACCGGCGGTATCTATTACTGGCAGCGTGAACGCGACCGTAAAGACGTCACCGAAAACAAATACAAAACCAACCTTTCGCATTCCACCTGGAACGCCAACCTGGATTTCCAGTCCGGTTATGCCGCCGATATGTTCGGTCTGGATATTGCCGCGTTCACGGCAATTGAAATGGCGGAATCAGCGGAAAGCGGTCACCCGAACGAAATTGCATTTTCCTCCATTAATAAAGGCTACGACGAAGATTATTCTGGCGATAAGAGCGGGATCAGCCTGTATAAAGCGGCGGCGAAGTTTAAATATGGCCCGGTATGGGCTCGCGCAGGCTATATTCAGCCAACCGGGCAGACGCTGTTAGCGCCACACTGGAGCTTTATGCCGGGTACCTATCAGGGGGCAGAAGCTGGCGCTAACTTTGATTACGGCGATGCCGGTGCGCTGAGCTTCTCCTATATGTGGACCAACGAATACAAAGCGCCGTGGCATATCGAGATGGACAAGTTTTACCAGAACGATAAAAAGACCAAAGTGGAGTATCTCCACTCGCTCGGTGCGAAATACGATTTTAAAAACGATCTGGTACTGGAAGCGGCATTCGGCCAGGCCGAAGGTTACATCGATCAGTATTTTGCCAAGGCCAGCTACAAGTTTGATATTGCCGGCAGTCCGTTAAGTACCAGCTATCAGTTCTATGGCTCGCGCGATAAAGCCAGCGGCGGCACGGACAACGACATTTATGACGGCACGGCGTGGCTGCAGGCGTTAACCTTCGGCTATAAGATTGGCCAGGTAGATTTACGCCTCGAAGGAACATGGGTGAAAGCGGAAGGCCAGCAGGGCTTCTTCCTGCAGCGTATGACCCCAACCTACGCCTCTTCCAACGGTCGTCTGGATATCTGGTGGGATAACCGCTCTGACTTCAACGCCGGCGGCGAAAAAGCGGTCTTCTTTGGGGCAATGTACGACCTGAAAAACTGGAACCTTCCCGGCTGGGCGGTGGGAGCCTCTTATGCTTACGCCTGGGACGCGAAACCTGCGGATATGGCGACTCCGGACGCTTACTACGATCCGAACTACCGCCTGAAAGAGTCGTCATACAGCCTCGATGCTATGTATACCGTACAGGACGGTCGTGCTAAGGGTACCATGTTCAAGCTGCACTTCACGCAGTATGACAACCACTCCGATATTCCAAGCTGGAGCGGCGGTTATGGCAACATCTTCCAGGATGAGCGCGACGTGAAATTCATGGTCATTGCACCGTTTACTATCTTCTGATGAGCTTTTCGGCGGGTAGAACCCCGCCGGATGGGAGACTGAACATGATCAAAAAAATCGTTATCGTCACGGCGCTGGCATCGGCGCTGGTGGCTTGCGCTCAGCCTCAGGCGCCAAAAGAAGATTCTCGTCTCAAAGAGGCCTACAGCGCCTGTATTACTACGGCCGAAGGCTCACCGGAGAAAATCGAAGCCTGCCAGAGTGTGCTGAATGTGCTGAAAAAAGAGAAGGGGCATGAGCAGTTCGCCGCTCAGGAAAACGTGCGGGTGATGGATTACCAGTCCTGTATTCAGGCGCGTAAAACGGGAAATAATCAACAGGTTACCGAGCGCTGTGACAAAATCTGGCAGGAGATCCGCAGCAGTAACGCCAACTGAGTTTATCGCGAATAACGCCCGGTAGCGCTTTGCTTACCGGGCTTTTTTGTGTCGCTATTCAGGCCAAAAAAAAAGCCAACCTTTCGGCTGGCTCAGAGTATGAAAACACAATTATTTGGCGTCGTGCGCGTGGTCATTTTCGCGGCAATCGCCTTCAGCACAGTGGCCGTACAGGTACAGACTGTGGTTGGTCAGGCGGATGCCGTGACGGGCCGCGATTTCACGCTGACGCGCTTCGATAGAGTCATCGCTAAATTCAATGACCTTGCCGCAGTCGAGGCAGATCAGGTGATCGTGATGGTGCTGCTGGGTCAGCTCGAAAACAGATTTACCGCCTTCGAAATTATGACGGGTCACAATGCCCGCGTCATCGAACTGGTTCAGCACACGATAGACGGTTGCCAGCCCAATCTCTTCACCCATGTCGATAAGACGCTTGTAAAGGTCTTCCGCACTGACATGGTGATTGTCGGGCCCCTGAAGCACTTCAAGGATTTTTAACCGAGGAAGCGTTACTTTCAGGCCAGCCTTCTTTAATGCGGTATTGTTGTCAGTCATGCGGGATCTGTCCTGTTGCTAAACGATTCACTTCACTTGACGAAGTGACAGAAAATGCACCTGGGATAATGCGTCTCATTATAGAACTGCCATGCCTGAATGAAAACCGCAAGTCCCAAGCAAAGTATGCTTATAAAAACGTGGTATCACCAACAAACTTGTCCCGTGACGGCCACTTTTTACCTGGGGGATATTGTACAGGTCTGAACGAAAAAGTTAAAAGTTTGTAGCAATTAATTTAATCGGTCTCACCGGGTACACGGGCGCAACCGCGGTTGCGCCGCTGGAAAATCAGGCGTTGAGAATGTCGTCGAGGTTAAGCTCTTCTCGGACCTGCTTAACCCATTTTTCTACACGCCCGGCGGTCAGCTCTGGCTGACGATCTTCGTCAATTGCCAGGCCAACAAAGTGGTCATCATCAGCAAGGCCTTTCGAGGCTTCGAAGTGATAACCCTCGGTTGGCCAGTGGCCAACAATGGCTGCGCCACGTGGTTCAATGATGTCACGGATCGTGCCCAGTGCGTCACAGAAGTATTCGGCGTAATCTTCCTGATCGCCGCAGCCGAACAGTGCGACCAGTTTGCCGTTGAAGTCGACCTCTTCCAGCGTCGGGAAGAAATCGTCCCAGTCACACTGCGCTTCACCGTAGTACCAGGTTGGAATGCCCAGCAGCAGAATGTCGTAGCCTTCGAGATCTTCTTTGCTGCTCTTGGCAATGTCATGCACGTCGGCAACATCTTTACCGAGCTGTTTCTGAATGTTTTTTGCGATATTTTCGGTATTGCCGGTATCACTGCCGAAAAAAATGCCGATGATTGCCATGAGTAAAATAACCTCTTGAAACTTAATGGTATGGTGGCGCAATTTGTCCACGGATAAGGGCAATAATAGCAGAACAGACAACCCTGCGGAAACCGCTATCGCGCAGGACTGCACTCTGTGCTACATGAAAAGGAGAGGAACGGTGATTTTCAGACTTACGCTTTGCTGTCGGGCGTCCCGAGTTGGGCGATCAGCATCTCTTCAATCAGCTCACTTCTGCTGATCTCGCGGGCGTTAGCCAGCGCGTTGAGCGCATCGACGGCGTCAGCGTTAAGCTTCAGTTCGACACGCTTAAGTCCACGATTTTTATCGCGTTTAAGCTGGTTGCGTTTATTAATACGCAGCTGTTCATCGCGCGAAAGCGGATTCGTTTTAGGTCGTCCAGGGCGACGCTCATTCGCGAACAGATCGAGTGTCGTGCGGTCCGTTTGTTCTTTGGCCATGATTTTGAGACTTGGGGGAAAACAAGCCGCCCTGCTAATGCCCGGGCGATAAGCGCGCCATCATACATCAGCGAAAACGGCACGCCAACGACTGGAAGCCCGCAGCCTTCCGGTCGCTGGCTTTTTAATCAATTTGCCGTATCAGCGAGATAGCGGCGGATGGCGCGCAGCACCGCCTCAGGTTTTTCCGCGTGAACCCAGTGTCCGGCACCGGCAATCACGTGCGCCCGCGCCTGGGGAAATTGTGTCAGCAGCGCATCGCGGTACGCTTCGGTGACGTAAGGTGAGAGGCCGCCGCGAATAAAAAGCGTTGGGTGCGGCCAGGCGGGGAGGTCGTCCCAGCCAACGATATTACGGTATTGATCCCACAATACCGGCACGTTAAAGCGCCACTCTCCGTCAACAAACGACTTCAGCAGAAACTGAATAACGCCTTCTTCATCCAGATGTTGACGCATAATCGCCGCCGCCTGCTGACGCGTAGCGGCATCCGATGCGCTCACCGCATTGATCGCGGTAAAAATTTCATCGTGGCGACGAACGTCATAGTCCACGGGGGCAACGTCGATCGCCACCAGGCCGTTAATCCGCTCCGGGGCGAGACGAGTCAACGCCATCACCGCTTTGCCACCCATCGAATGCCCAATCAGCGTGACCTGTTGCAGGTTATTGGCATCAAGCGTGTCCAGCAGGTCCTGCGCCATTGCCGCGTAGGTCATCTCCGGCGATCGTCCGGAGAGGCCATGGTTACGCATATCAACCTGCAAAATATCGTGATCGTTAACCAGATCGCGCGCCAGCACCCCCAGGT
>JAFACP010000276.1 GCA_023425455.1 Pseudomonadota bacterium
ATATCGCCGTCGTTGAGGATGATATTTACGGCGAGCTGGCGACGGAATACCCGCGCCCGCGCACCCTGCACTCCCTGGATATCGATGGCCGTGTACTGCTGTGCAGCTCGTTTACCAAAACCGTGGCTCCCGGGCTTCGCGTCGGCTGGATTGTGCCGGGGCGCTATTACGACCGGGTGATGCACATGAAATATGCCGCCGGCGGCTTTAACGTGCCGGGCACCCAGATGGCGGTGGCGGCCTTTATCCGCGACGGCCATTACCATCGTCACGTGCGCCGGATGCGCCAGATTTATCAGCAGAATATGGCGACCTACACCTGCTGGGTGCGGCAATATTTCCCGGCGGAGATCTGCGTGACGCGCCCGCAGGGCAGTTTTCTGCTGTGGGTCGAGCTGCCGGAGAAAGTGGACATGGTGTGCGTCAGCAAGCAGCTGTGCCGCCTGAAAATCCAGGCGGCGGCAGGCTCGCTGTTCTCGGCGTCCGGGAAGTACCGCAACTGCCTGCGGCTTAACGTCGCGCTGCCGCCAACGGACAAAAACCGCGAGGCGCTGAAAAAGATGGGCGAGGCGATCCACATGGCGATGGAAACGTCGCAGACCCGGTAAGTCAGTCGCTTACCGGACCGGGTGGCGCACTTAAAACGTCCACGACACGCTGCCGACGATGCTGCGCTCCGCGCCAAAATAGCAGTAGGAGAGCGAGTTACACGCCGCCACGTAGCGCTTGTCCGTCAGGTTATTGACGTTGAGCTGCGCGCTGACGCCGGTCAGACCGACCTGCGACAGATCGTAGCCCACCATCATATCCACCAGCGTATATGACGGCAGAGTATGGGTGTTCTGCCGGTCGCTGGTCACGCCGTTGACATAGCGCACGCCGGAGCCGACCGTCAGGCCGTTCAGCGGGCCGCTTTTAAGGTCGTAGCTTACCCAGCCGCTGGCCATATTGCGCGGCGCATAGACGGCGCGCCTGCCCTGCTCTTCCGGGCTGCTCTTCTTGTAGCGGATATCGGTATAGGTATACGCCGCCTGCAGGCGCAGGCTGTCGGTCAGCTGTCCGACGGCCTCCAGCTCCACCCCTCTGGACTCGATTTCGCCGATGGAGCGATACGGATCGGTCGGCTCCTCCTTGGTGGCAATGTTCGTCTGGTTAATGCGGAACAGCGAGGCGCTGAACTGGCTGTTCATCCCCTCCGGTTCATATTTCACCCCCGCCTCCCACTGCTTGCCCTTCATCGGATCCAGAATAGTGCCCTGTTCATCGGCAAAGCTGGTCGGCGTAAAGGCGGTGGAGTAGCTGATATACGGCGCGACGCCGCTGTCGAACAGGTACAGCAAGGCCGCGCGGCTGCTGAAGTTGTTTTTATTCAGATCGCTGCGGGTGTGGTTGAAATTGTCGACATTCGACACGCTCACCTGGTCGTAACGCCCGCCGAGGGTCAGCCGCCAGCGGTCCCAGCCGATCTGATCCTGCAGGTAGTAGCCGGTCTGGCGCAGCTTGTGTTTTTCCTGACTGTAGCGGGTGATGTAGTCCGGTTTCGCCCCGTACACCGGATGGAAGGCGTCAATCGCCGGGAAGCCGCCGTAGTAGCCGGTCACGTTGTTCGTCCGGTTCTGGTAGTCGATGCCGATCAGCACCCGGTGATTCAGCGCCCAGGTATCGAAGCTGCCGTCCAGCTGGTTATCGAGGGTGATGGCGTTCATCTTCTCGTCAGAGCCGGAGTAGCCGCGATTCAGCTCGCTGTCATTCAGCCAGCCTGCGGCATAAACCTGATTCAGCGTCACGCGGGTATGCAGATAACGCAGGCTCTGGCGCACCGACCAGCCGCTGTCAAACAGGTGTTCAACGTTGTAGCCGACCATGTTTTCGCGGCGATCGTAGTTATCGTAATCGTCCTCGCCTTCAAAGAAGGTGTTGGCGATTTTCCTGCCGTCGTGTGGCACCACGGTGCCGTCATACGGCAGGCCGGAGTGGCTGCCACCTTCGGGATCGCGGTGCAGGTAGGCCATCAGCTCCAGACGCGTGTTGTCGGTGATGCGCCAGGTGAGGCTCGGCATCAGGGCGTAGCGCTCCTCTTTCAGCGGGCTGAACTGCGAATCGGCGTAGCGGGTCATCCCGCTCAGGCGCGCCGCCACGCGGTCGTTATCGTCCAGCGGCCCGGTGAAATCAAACATCGCCCCGCGCTGATCGTTATTCCCGGCGAACAGTTTGATCTGCCCGCCGGGATCGAACGACGGTTTGCGCGAGGTGAGCGCCACAATTCCGCCCGGAGAAGAGCGGCCATACAGCACCGACGCCGGGCCGCGTACCACTTCGACCGAGTCGAGGAACCACGGGTCAACCACCAGCGAGCTGTGGGAGTTGGTGTCGCCCATCATCTTCAGACCGTCGAGGTAGATGTTGTCCAGACTGCCGTCGGAGAAGCCGCGCAGCACGATGTAGTCGAAACGGTTGGAGGCGCCGATCTGGTTGCTGTAGACGCCCGGCGTGTAGCTTACGGCCTGACGCACGCTGGTGGCCCCCTGCTGTGCAAATTGATCCCGGGTGATAATCGACACCGCCTGCGGGGTTTCGATATTCGGTGTTTCCAGCCGGGTTGCGCCGGACTGCATCTGCGAGGTGACCACCACGGTGTCGGGACGCTGCGCCTCCTGCGCCATTAACGGAAAAGCAACGCTACCGGTAACCCATCCCACCAGCAGCGCCAGACGTGATTTAGCAAACATGACTCTCTCCCAGAGCATTTCTTATTGTTAATAAGAATTATTACCTTTTTGCTGCGGCAAACGGCTATGCGCATCGCCAGGTTACGTATGCGCGGTGCCAAACCGCGCGCCCTGCCTTCGCGCAACGGGGAAAAAGGGGTTAGCGCGGTTTTCGCACCTCGCCCGGCGAGAGGCCGTAGCGGCGACGAAACGCCGTGGAGAAGTTGGTGGCGTGCTGGTAGCCGCACATCCACGCCGCCTGCTGCACGCTGTGGCCCTCCAGCAGATAACGGCGCGCCAGCGCCAGGCGACAGTCCCGCAGGTAATCAAACAGGGTACAGCCGTAGCGGCGGCGAAATTTGCTGCGCAGGCTGCTCTGACTCATCGCCGCAACCGCCGCCAGCTGCGCGAGGGTAAAATCCTGCTCCGGCGACTGTTCCAGCAGGCTTCGCACGCGCTCCAGACGCGCGTGCTCCGGCCGGGACGGGGCGTTTTGCTGGCACTGGCTGAGGCCCTGGCCCAGCAGCTGGTACATCACCCCTTCCAGCAGCAGCTTGCGTGACAGCGCGCATTGCCCCTGCTGCTGCGCGTGGGCAATGCCGGAGAGCAAAAAGCCCGGCACCTGCCAGACAACGGTGGGCGAATTGAGGCTCTGCCACTGCCGGAGCAAGGATTCCAGCAGGCTCTCGCGCCGGGCGTCGTCAGGGTAGACGCCAAAGGAGAGCGTTTTCAGGGTGCTGTCGGCATCGTGACGGGCGTTCATCACCTGCTCCTCGCTCAGCCGGGAGCTGAACGCCATTCCCGGGCGCACCACGTACTCGCGGCCGTTGAGGGTCAGCGTGACGCACCCTTCCAGCACCACCAGCATATACAGCGGACTGCTGTGGCGGGAGGTGGTTTCATAGGGCTGCAGAACGCGCACGTCCGAGTGGGTCAACGAAATGCCCGACGACAGCGTCATCTCCTCGACATCGCCGTGCAGCACCGGGCTGCCAATGGCCCCGGCATCCTGAAGCTGCGGAAAGCGGTAGTCGATACCGTAACGCTCGCCGAAGCCGATAAAGTCTTCAACGCAGAAGAGGCGTCCGCCGGAGGTGCGGGCGCGGGCTGAGTAGGTCATAGTGGTGTTTGCGTCAGTACGGGAATGAGAAACATTACCATTACGGCGACGTAAAGGCTACGCCGCCGCCAGACCGACGCCCGACGTCAGGCGTCGAAGTACCAGTATCCCTGGTTGATAAGCCCGGTCAGCTGGTCAATAAACGCCGGGTTATTGAGGGCCTCACCGAATTCAGCCTGACTGAGTTCGCTATAACGGCACAGCGCGTCTGCCGCGGTCGCATCTACCGTCTCCAGCAGTTCGCTGTTGATAAAGACGCTGCCGTTGACATTCAGCACCCGCAGCCCGCTGAGGCGGGTGAGCGTCTCACCGCCCTGCAGCGCGTCCAGCACCTCCTCCGGCGCATACGGCGGCTCGGCGGCGGCGATATCCAGCTCATGACGCGGCGTGGAGACAAAGCTGCCAAACCATTTCGTGAAGTCGTCCGGGCTGCCGATCATGTCGATCATCATCTGACGAATACGCTCAAGCTCGTCGTGCTCCACCCGCCCCGGATGTTCGCGACAGGTCAGATCCGGATCGCTGTAGTGCTCGCCGCCCAGATCGTTTTCCAGCGCGTAATCGGCGAAGCTGCTGATCAGATCGCGGCCATTTGGCCCGCGAAAGCCCACGGAGTAGTTGAGCGCGGTTTGATGGGTGAAGCCGTCGTGCGGGAAGCCAGGCGGAATGTAGAGGATATCGCCCGGCGCCAGATCTTCGTCAATGATCGGCTCGAAGGGATCGACATGCAGCAGCGCCGGGTGTGGGCAGAACTGACGCATGGGCAGCTTGTCACCCACGCGCCAGCGACGGCTGCCCATGCCCTGAATGATAAACACATCGTACTGATCGATATGCGGGCCTACGCCGCCGCCCGGCACCGAGAAGGAGATCATCAGGTCATCAAGACGCCAGTCCGGCAGCACGCGGAACGGGCGCACCAGCTCCGCCGCCGGCATATGCCAGTGGTTCACCGCCTGCGCCAGCAGCGACCAGCCGGTTTCGCCCAGCCCGTCGAAGTGCTCGAACGGACCATTGCTGGCCTGCCACTTGCCCCCGATGTGGCTCACCAGGCGGCTATCCACTTCCGGCTCCATCGCCAGCCCGGCCAGCTCGTCCGGGGTGATGGGGTCGACAAAATTCGGCAAGGCATTTTTGAGGACAACAGGTTTTTTTTGCCAGTATTTTTCGAGAAATTCCGGCCAGTTCAGGTTCAGTTGGTACGCCATGGGTAGCCCCGGTAAGAAGGTAAACAGGCGCGATTATGAAAGAGGCGGCGGCAGGCTGCTTTGTCGTGGGTCAAACGGCGATAAAAAGCCCCCGCCGTTCAGCCTTTCGCATGACCCGCCCCGGCGGTTTCAGGCTTTATGGTGACCGCCAGAGTCGGCGCAGCCGCCAGAATTAGGCTAAGAGAGACAGGTTATGAGGCCCGGGATGAACGAGTTCACTGAACGACCGGCCAGCGGCTGCATAAAGACCCTGAGCGGAGTCTGTACGCGCAAAGATAATCCGTCGCTGTTCTCGCCCGTGGCGCAGACGCTGCCCGCCGGGTGCCGGGTGACGGTTCAGGCCGCGGTGGTGGGTGATGCGATAGAGGGCAACGCTCACTGGTATCGCACGGATGAGGATACCTTTATCTGGGAGGGAGCCTGCACGCGGCTTGATCCGTACCCTGACTTCCCGGAAAGCACCCGGGTCAACTGGATGGCGGTAGTGTTTGAGGTGCGATAGCGCCCGCTGTCGGGCGCTATCATCTGGCTTAGTCGAGCTTCAGATCGTCATAGTGGGTGATCAGTTTGCCCACGATGCCGTAGTCCAGCGCCTCCGCCGGTGACATCCAGAAGTTACGGTCGGTGTCCTTTTTCACCTTCTCCAGCGGCTGGCCGGTGGCGTCAGCAATCAGCTTGTTGACGCGATCGAGCATGCGGATGATCTCCCGCGCTTCGATTTCGATATCCGTCGCCTGGCCGCGTACGCCGCCCAGCGGTTGGTGGATCATAAAGCGGGTATTCGGCAGCGCGTAGCGGTGCTCTTTTTTCGCCGCCAGGAAGATGGTGATCCCGGCGCTCGCCACCCAGCCGGTGCCGATCACATGCACGTCCGGGCGAATGAATTTAATGAAATCGTGGATGGTGTCGCCCGCTTCCACGTGGCCGCCTTGGCTGTTGATATACAGCTTGATAGGATCGTTGCTTACGCTTTGCAGCAGGATCATCTGGGTGATCACCTTCTCGGCCAGCGCCTGGTCTATCTCGCCGGAGATGACAATCGAACGGGATTCCAGCAGCTTTTGCTGCAGCGCGCCCGCGCCATGTGTCCCTTCGGCTTTCTCTTTGTCGTCGCGATCTTTTAACGTGTAATGCATGGTTGTTTCCTCAGCTTTTAGCGCGCAAAAGCTGAGTGTAGCCTGTTTTCACGCTGAAAGTCCTCAGGCGCACAGAATGCGAATGCCCTTCATACAACGGGAGAGGGCTTTGATCAGACAGGAATAGCCGATGGCGTGGGGGGACGCAGAAACCCGGCTCTGGGTGAATTCAGGCCGCCGCATGCGAAAGACGCCCGCCGGGCGGGCGTCAGTCATTCAGTTCGCCGTAAGCGGACGTTGCTCCGGGCACTCTCCGCCCTCATCTTTCTGCCCGGCCTCTCGCCTGCGCGCTGCCAGCAAACGGCAGATCTCCGCATGCTTCTCCTCGGTAAAGGTGAAGCGCGACATACAGCCCAGGCGGATCAGCGAGCCAAATGCCGGCAGCAGGCAGATACCGAAGAACAGCCCGGAAAGCACGCTGTCACTCTGGATTTGCGCCTGCGGCACATAGCCAACGATCGTCAGAAATACACCGATTAATCCGCCGCCCACCGCCACCGACATCTTGCCGGTAAAGGTCTGCCCGGAGAAGGTGATCGCCGCGCAGCGCTTGTTGGTGTGGTACTCCGCGTACTCTATGGTGTCAGCAATCATTGACGACGTGAGGATGTTGGT
>JAFACP010000293.1 GCA_023425455.1 Pseudomonadota bacterium
ACCCAGGGGAACTACACACCCAGCCCTGGCGTCATCTACCCGACGCTTGATTTCCTGCAGGATCAGGGCTTTATCACCATCACGGAAGAGGAGAACGGCCGTAAAAAAATTGCGATCGCCGTGGCCGGGCAGCACTGGCTGGATGAAAACCTTGAGAATCTGGAGCACATCCAGGCGCGCATCAAAGCGCGCTGCGTCGGGTTCCAGCTACGCAAAAACCCGCAGATGAAGCGGGCTCTGGATAATTTTAAAGCGGTACTGGATCTGAAGGTCAATCAGGGAGAGCTCAGCGACGCGCAGCTCAGACAGATCGTCGGTGTGATCGACCGCGCGGCGCTGGAGATCACCCAGCTGGACTAAGCCAGCGCCCTTTCGCCGACGCGGAACACTTTTACCAGCTCTTTCAGGTGCATCGCCTGCTCATTCAGAGATGCCGCCGCCGCCACCGACTCCTCCACCAGCGCAGAGTTCTGCTGAGTAGTTGCGTCAATCAGGCCGATGGCGCTGTTGATTTGCGAGATCCCCTCCGTCTGCTCGTGGCTGGCCTGGCGGATCTCGCGCAGAATGACGTCCATTTCTTCCACATTGCCCACCATGCCGTTGATAAGCCCGCTGGCTTTCTCAACCAGGTTCATCCCGTCCTGTGTCTGGCTGCTTGAGCTTTCAATCAGCTGGCGGATCTCACTGGCTGAAGAGGCACTCTTCTGCGCCAGCTGACGCACTTCCCCTGCCACCACCGCAAATCCGCGGCCATGCTCGCCGGCACGCGCCGCTTCAACTGCCGCGTTCAGGGCCAGAATATTGGTCTGGAAGGCAATAGCGTCGATCAGATCGATAATGTCGGACATGCGGTTCGAGGTCTCGTTAATCAGGCGCATTTTACTGGTCACCTGCTTCATCATCTCCCCGTTATTTTTCACCACTGCCGCCGCATCGGCAGAGAGGTTTGTCGCTTCCCCGGTGTGCGAGGCGGTGTTTTTTACGGTCGCGGTGATCTGCTCCATCGACGCGGCCGTCTGCTCAACCGAGCTGGCCTGCTCTTCGGTACGCGCGGCCAGGTCCTGGTTGCCAGCCACAATCTGTGCGGCGGCGCTGGAGATGTTCTCCGAGCCAGACTGCACCTGCTGCACAATCTCCAGCAGACGAGTTTTCATCTCCATCAGGGCATGCAGCAGCAGGCCGGTTTCATCCCTGCCGTGCGAGGTGATGCTGCCGGTCAGGTCGCCGTCGGCGATGGCTTCCGCAAAGCTTACCGCCTCGCCCAGCGGACGGGTTATCGCGCGCACGATATACCAGCCAATCACGCTGCCGACAGCCACGCTGAACAGGGTGATCGCAATCAGCAGCAGGCGATGGGTTCTGAAGTCGCTATCAACCTGCGTCCCGGCGCTGCGCATCTCGCCGTTCTGGATAGCAATAAGCTCCTGCACTTTCGCTTTGTAGGCCTGCTGCAGGTTGAGGGTGTTGGTCATCATCTCCTGAATCGCGCCCTGACGGTCGTTATTCTGCACGGCCTGTAAAATGCGGTATCGCGAATCGAGGTACTGCTGACGAACACCGCGGATCTCGGTCAGCACCTGCTGAGATTTTTTGTCATCCAGCGCACCGTTAAGCGCGTCCAGAATAACGGTGATATGTGCGCTGATCTCCTTCAGGCGCTGCTGCGATTGCGCCGTGTATGTGCCTTGATCGTCCAGCAGCATCAGCTGTTGAGTGCTAATAAATTCCTGGAAATTGTCGATTAACTGGTTAGCTTTTACCGTAGTCGGATAATCGTCAGTAATGATGGACTGCATCCCGTTATTCGCCCGGTTCAGGCTCATCAGCGATAAACTCGCGCTCACCACCATCAGTACAATAAAGAATCCAAACGCCAGAAATAATTTTGTGCCGATCTTTACGTCATGTAAGAACATATTTACTCCATCGATGTGATTATTTCTCAGACGATCACCGTTATCGGTAACGAGCACGCTAACTTTATGACTTTGATCGTTTTTTTATTTCATAACCACCACAATGGATAGGTACAGTCTATTAATTTCGTCGCATTGATCGTTAGCAAACCATCGGATTAGCTATTTCTGAACGAGCATCGGGGAAAACTGACTTAGTCGCAGATAAATAACTGAAGTGCTTTTTTTAGTTATTTAATATTAAATTAACAATAAACCACAAAATAAATTACACGGTGTCAAAAAATAAAGCCGCTTAACCCCTGCGAATTAAGCGGCTTTTCTGGAACTTTATTGACTCAGTGCAGTACGGTTACCGCATCCTCCAGCCGTCCTGCGCGGTGCTTCACCATCGCCGAGATCTGCGCGCTCTCCTCGACCAGATCGGCGTTTTTCTGCGTGATGCTGTCCAGCTCCGCCACCGCGCGGGTGAGATCTGACAGACCGGTTGCCTGTTCGGAGGTGGCATTGCTGATCTGCGCGATAAGCTGCGTGACGTTTTTCACCTGCCCGACAATGTTATCCATCGTACGGCCCGCCGCATGCACCTGATCGGAGCCCGACTGTACCTTACTGGCGCTGGCGTCAATCAGCTTACGAATGTCGTTGGCCGCACTGGCGCTCCGGCTGGCGAGATGGCGAACTTCACCGGCCACCACCGCAAAGCCTTTGCCCTGCTCACCCGCTCGCGCCGCTTCCACCGCCGCGTTAAGCGCCAGAATATTGGTCTGGAAGGCAATGTCGTTAATAAGAGAGGTAATGGAGCCAATCCGCTGCGTGCTGTCGGCAATATCATCCATGGTTTTCACGACGGTCTGCATCGCGTGGCCGCCCTCGGTCGCCGCGCTGCTCGCCGCCATCGAGAGTTTGTCCACTTCGGCTGCGGTTTCAGAGTTGCTCTGCACCGACGCCGCCATCTGGTTCATGGTCGCCACCGTCTGCTGGACGTTGCTCACCGTCTGGCGCGTGCGATCGTTCAGATCGTCATTGCCCTGCGCCAGCCTGTCGCTGCCGTCGCGCACGCTCACCACCTGGCTTGAGACATCGTTGATCAGCCAGCGGCACATCAGCCCCAGCTGCCCGACTGCGCGCAAGGTCAGCCCCAGCTCATCGCTGCGGTTCAGATGCCGGACGCTGTTCCGATCCCCGGTCGCCACCCTCAGCGCCTGACGCGCCACGTTCTCTACCGGCCGCACAATCTGCTGTTCGAACAGCAAGGTCCCCAGCAGCATCACCACGGCGCTGGCTGCAAGTGAAGGCCATCCCGCTGCACTGGCAATAAGCGTCGCCGCCAGCGCCACAAAAAGTGCGGCCATCACGCCACGCACACGCCAGCGTAGCGGCATGGCAGGGAGCTTCCCGAGCCAGCTTTTGCCTACCACCAGCCCTTTATGGATGCGTTTCTTGCAGCGCCCCTCATTCAGCGACTTATACAGCGGCTCCACGCTGGCAATCTCTTCTGCCGTCGCTTTGACGCGAATCGACATATAGCCCGTCATTTTGCCCTGACGCACCATCGGCACGGCGTTCGCACGCACCCAGTAGTGATCGCCATTCTTGCGACGGTTTTTGACGATCCCGCTCCAGGGCTCGCCTTGCTGTAGCGTGTACCACATGTCGGCGAACGCCGACTTTGGCATATCAGGATGACGGACAAGATTATGCGGCTGCGCCAGCAGCTCATTCAGCGAATACCCGCTCACCTGCACAAAGGTATCGTTAGCGTGGGTGATATAGCTGTGCAGGTCAGTAGTGGACATCAGAGTGGTGTCATCGTCCAGAGGGTATTCGTTCTGGGTGACACTGGATGGAGAGGACATGATGAGCATCCCTTGCAGGTTATTTGAATGTTAATTTTGTGGGTCGATCTTTTTTCGGCGGTAAATAATTTATCTTTAGTTGTTAAATTTGATAGAGATCGCAAATTTCAGTTAAACCGCACTTTTTGTATGTTATTTAATTGATTGATTTAAAATACTTTCTACAAGAAATTACTTTTAAAGCATGATCTGTTTACGCCCGCTAAAGCAGCATCCCCTGCACCGCGTCGGTGCAATTGACCCAATAATGTGCCAGCGTCTTCGCCTTTCGCTGCGTGAGGCGCTGGCGTTTCGCCGCCGTCGGCATGATTAAATATTACACAACATTATTTTAACCTGGCATTTATCCCGATTTTCGTTATGGCAACGGAAGTGGCGTAATCCCTGCAATACTTAAATCAGTATCATGTGATACGCGATCCCCGGGAGCACATTTTGAACAGGTTACCTTCCAGCGCCTCGGCTCTTGCCTGTACCGCGCACGCACTGAATCTCATCGAGAAGCAAACGCTTGATCATGAGGAGATGAAACAACTTAACCACGAGGTCATCGACTACTTTAAAGAGCATGTGAATCCGGGTTTTCTTGAGTATCGCAAATCTGTAACCGCCGGCGGGGATTACGCAGCCGTAGAGTGGCAAGCGGGAAGTCTGAATACGCTTGTCGACACCCAGGGACAGGAGTTTATTGATTGCCTGGGTGGTTTTGGCATTTTCAACGTGGGGCACCGTAATCCAGTTGTGGTTTCCGCCGTACAGAATCAACTTGCGAAACAACCTCTTCACAGCCAGGAGCTGCTCGACCCGCTTCGCGCGATGCTCGCGAAAACGCTGGCGGCCTTAACGCCCGGCAAGCTGAAATACAGCTTCTTCAGTAACAGCGGCACAGAATCGGTTGAAGCGGCGCTGAAGCTCGCCAAAGCGTACCAGTCTCCGCGCGGCAAATTCACCTTTATCGCTACCAGCAGCGCATTTCACGGGAAGTCACTGGGCGCCCTGTCGGCGACCGCGAAATCCACCTTCCGCAAGCCGTTTATGCCGCTGCTGCCGGGCTTCAGCCACGTGCCGTTTGGCGACATCAGCGCGATGCGCACGATGCTCAGCGAGTGCCGTAAAACCGGTGATGACGTGGCGGCGGTGATCCTCGAGCCGATTCAGGGTGAAGGGGGCGTCATTCTGCCGCCGCAGGGCTATCTGCCTGCCGTACGTAAGCTGTGCGATGAGTTTGGCGCGCTGCTTATTTTCGACGAAGTGCAGACCGGGATGGGGCGCACCGGCAAGATGTTTGCCTGTGAGCATGAAAACGTCCAGCCCGATATCCTGTGCCTTGCGAAGGCGCTGGGCGGCGGCGTGATGCCAATCGGCGCGACGGTGGCCACAGAAGAGGTGTTCTCGGTCCTGTTCGACAACCCGTTCCTGCATACCACCACCTTTGGCGGTAACCCGCTGGCTTGCGCCGCAGCGCTGGCGACCATCAACGTGCTGCTGGAGCAAAACCTGCCTGCGCAGGCGGAGCAGAAAGGCGACATGCTGCTGGACGGCTTCCGCCAGCTGGCTCGGGAGTATCCCGATCTGGTGCAGGAGGCGCGCGGCAAAGGGATGCTGATGGCGATTGAGTTTGTTGATAATGAAATCGGCTACACCTTCGCGAGCGAGATGTTCCGCCAGCGCGTGCTGGTGGCCGGCACCCTCAACAACGCGAAGACCATCCGTATTGAACCGCCGCTGACGCTAACCATTGAGCAGTGTGAGCAGGTGCTGAAAGCCGCCGGTAAGGCGCTGGCAGCACTGCGGATAAGCGTTGAAGAGGCCTAATATCCAACCGCAAAAGAGCCCCTGTCGGGCATTACGCCAGCCGGGGCTCTTTTATCACATCAGGGTTTAAGCACAGCCCAACCTTTTTTCTCTGTGAATTGCCGCATAGCCAGCGCGCCCCTTTTGCCTAGGTCACGCCTCGCTCCCACTACTGAACACCGCTTCGTGTCCGGCTACAGGCACTCAGCGGGGAGGCGTGGGAAACGCCCCCTGCAAGACGTACGGCCTGGACGCCCGGTAAGCGCAACACAACCGGGCATGGCCATTACTCCGGCAACAACCCCACAAAGCTGCGTTTTTTACGCGGCTCGGACATCAGCGCGTCAAGCTTATCGACACACGCCAGGTAGTGCGGGGTCTGCTTGTGCGCCAGCACCGCCTCTTCATCCTTGTAGGCTTCGTAAATAAAGAACCGGGTTTTCACCCGCGGGTCCTGCAATACATCGAAACGCAGGTTGCCCGGCTCACGGATCGCCCCCTCGTGGTTAGCGCGAAAAACGTCCAGAAACTCATCCACCCGCTCCGGTTTGATATTAATTTCCACCAGCGTCACATTCATTTTGCCTCTCCCTGTTTCTCTTCCTGCCAGAACTGGAACGCGTCACGCGCGCTCATGTTCTCGTGAACCACTTTCTTCACCGCTTTCAGCATCGCCAGCGGCGCGCTGGACTGGAAGATATTGCGCCCCATGTCCACGCCGGAAGCCCCCTGGTCGATTGCCCGCCAGCACATCTCCAGCGCCTCCTGCTCCGGCAACTTTTTACCGCCGGCAATCACAATCGGTACCGGGCAGCTGGCGGTCACTTTTTCAAAACCGCTGTCCACATAGTAGGTTTTAACGAACTGCGCCCCCATTTCGGCGGCAATACGGCTGGCGAGCGAGAAGTAGCGCGCGTCACGCGCCATCTCTTTGCCTACCCCGGTCACCGCCAGCGTTGGCATCCCGTAGCGGGCTCCTGCGTCCACCAGCTTAATGATGTTGTTGATCGACTGATGCTCAAACGGGCTTCCGATGTACACCTGCGCCGCCACCGCGCAGACGTTCAGACGCAGCGCATCTTCCATCGCCACCGCCACACACTCATTCGACAGCTCACCAAGAATCGAGTTACCGCCAGAGGCGCGTAATACCACCGGCTTGTTGGTCGCTGCGGGCACCGTGCTGCGCAACATACCGCGCGTGCACATCAGCACGTCGGTTTCGCCAAACAGCGGCGCGATGGAGAGATCGATCCGCTCAAGACCGGTGGTTGGCCCCTGAAAATAGCCGTGATCGAAGGCCAGCATCACCGTGCGGTTGCTGTCCGGGCTGAAGATCCTCGAAAGCCTTGACTGCATGCCCCAGTCCAGCGAGCCACAGCCTTTGAGCGTGAACGGTACATTCTGCTGCGGCGTGCCAATCCCAAAATCTTTGCCGTCTTTGATGTCATCTAAATCAGCCATCTTCTCCCCCGTCAGAAATCGTATTTGTTGATGTTCTCTTTGGTGAACACCACGCGCTCAGGCAGCAGCACAATACCGTTGCCCTTCGCTTCATACTGGTAACCCTGCACGCTGTTCGGTTCGACCTTCAGCGTCCCGATATCCTTGACCTCCACGCTGTCACCAGGGTTAAGATCGCCCTTTTTCAACAATTGATCGGCGACATTGACCGCAATTTTGCCCTGCTGCACCACATCCCACAGGCCAAAGGCTTTCACCGTGCCGCGCTCCACGTACGGGCGCATCACGTTCGGGGTACTGAACCCGACGATCGCCACCCCTTCGCGCTTCAGGTTCTCTGCCGCCTGTGCCGCGGCCGGAAGGGCGTTAGCGTCCGGGGCGATGATCGCATCCAGATCCGGGTAGGCTTTTAAGATCCCTTCCGCAGTCTGCAGAGATTTGGTGGCGTCGTTATAGCCAAACTGGGTGGTGACAATCTGCCACTGCGGGTGCTGTCTCTCGATTTTGGCCTTCGCCTCTTTCACCCACTGGTTCTGGTCGGTTACGGTCGGGCTTGAGTAGAAAAACGCCACTTTGGCATTCGGTTTGGTCACCTGTTTTGCGGCCATCTCCACCAGCAGGCCACCAAGCTGCTCCGGCGTTCCCTGGTTGATGTAGATGCTACGGCACTCTGGTTTGGTGTCGGAATCCCATGTCAGGACCTTCACCCCGCGCTGCATGGCGCGCTTCAGCGCCGGGCAGAGGCCGTCCGGCGAGACGGCGGAGACGATAATGGCGTTATAGCCCTGGTTGACGAAGTTATTGATAAGCTGCACCTGGCCGGACACGCTCGGCTCGGTCGGGCCGTCGTAGGTCACATCCACGCCAAGCGTCTTACCTGCCTCTTTCGCACCGTTGCCGCCGCTGGTAAAGAACCCCACGCCGACAAGCTTAGGGATAAAGGCAATGCGGTCTGCCGCCTGCGCCGACGCGAAGCTGAGTGCCATCGCCAGGACTATCAGTTTTGTTTTCATCTTACGCTCCGGGTATTTTTTATGAGGAAAGAACGCACCCATTCACGGTGCAGACTCAGCGAACGGCCCATCACCACCACAACCAGCAGCGCCCCTGACAGCGCGCTCGACACCTGGTTGGGGATGCCAACCATCTGTAACCCCTGCTGCAGATACCCCACCAGCAGCGCCGCCAGTGCTGTACCCGTTACCGAACCTGAGCCACCGTAGATATTTGCCCCGCCGAGCACGGCGGCGGTCAGCGCAGGCATTAATAAATCGCGCCCCAGATCCGAGCGCGCCGAGCCGAAATAGGAGACCATCACCAGCGCCGCAATCGCCGACGCCACGCCCACCAGGCCATACAGCGCGTACGGCATGCCGTTGACCGACAGCGCGGCATAGCGCGCCGCGCGCGGGTTTTGTCCGATCAGAAACAGATGCCGGCCAAAACGTCCGCGGTGGGTAATCAGCCAGAAGAACAGCGCGATCGCCGCAAACAGCACCAGCGGTACCGGTAGCCCCAGCAGGGTGAGGTTGGCAAACGCGGTAAAGCTGTCCGGGAAGCCGCCAATGCCTTCATAACCCGTCGCCCCCGCCATGCCGGAGAGCAGCAGCGCCCCGCCGCCGTACAGGTACAACGTCCCGAGGGTGATCACCAGCGGGCTAATGCCGGTGTAGTGAATCAACGCCGCGTTCACCAGCCCACAGGCCAGACCGAGCAGCAGCGTCAGCGGAATGGCCAGCGCCATCGGCCAGCCGGTCTGCATCATCACCCCCAGCGCGATAGCGCACAGGCCAACGGTCGACCCCAGCGAGATGTCGATCCCGCCGCTGATGATCACCAGCGTCAGCGGCAGCGCCACAATCCCGATGCAGATAAAGTCGCTGGTGCTGAACAGCAGCATGTTGATATCCAGCATTCGCGGATTGATCGCCCCGAAGAGCAGGATCTCCAGCACCAGTAAAATCAGCAGCGTGCTTTCCCAGTTAAGCTTCATTTACGCCACCTCTTTTTTGCGTTTTGGAAACGGGGTAACGTGCTTTCCCCCTTTGTTGCCCGGCTGGAAGCGGCTGTATTTCAGCGCCCGCTGATGACGCGCCAGCGCCTGGCGTAAGCGCCCGTCGAGCACCAGCACACCCAGCAGCACCAGCCCGGCAATAAAATCGTTCCACCACGCCGGGAGTTTAAACAGCACCAGCACGGTATCGATTTGGGTGAGGAAGAACGCCCCAAGGAGAGCGCCAATCAGCGTGCCGGTGCCGCCCAGCAGGGAGATCCCGCCGAGCACGCAGGCGGCAATGGCTTTCATCTCCAGCCCGCTGCCGGTCTGGTTCGGCACAAAGCCTATCTGCGCGGCAAAGATAATCCCTGCGCAGGCCGCCAGTACGCCATTGAGCGTAAAGGCGATCATCCGCGTACGGTTCACCGCCACGCCGAGCTGACGGGCGGCGGCGAGGTTATCGCCAACGGCATAGAAATCGCGGCCAAAGGCGGTGCGCGACAGCGTCCACGCCCCGGCGGCGGCTAAAAACAGCACCACCATGCCCAGCGGTGAAATGCCCATCGCGACAGGTTCCGAGAGGGATTTCAGCCCCGACGGCAGCCCTTCGATCCACTTCCCGCCCGTCCACAGCAGCATCGCCCCGCGGTACAGCCCCAGGGTGCCGAGGGTGGCCACAATCGCCGGAATACGCAGCCCAACCACCAGCACCCCGTTAAATGCCCCCGCCAGCGCGCCAATGGCCAGGGCGAAAAGCATCGACACCGGCAGGCTGTAGCCGTTGTTGAGCGCCACCCCGACAGCAATGGCGCACAGGCCGACCGTCGAGCCGATGGAGACATCAATATTACGGGTTAACATCACCAGCGCCGCCCCCAGCGCCAGCAGGATCAGGATTTGCGCGCTGGCGAAGATCATCCCCAGCGTTTGCAGACTGAGATAGGCCGGGTTCAGCGCCACCAGCACGGCGAACAGCGCGAGAATAGCGAGAAAGGCGGTGAGTTCGCGGTTCTTCAGTAATGTCTTCATGATTGCCCTCCGAACGCCAGCGCCATCATCCGATCGAGGCTGACGGCCTGGCGCGACAGTTCGCCGTTGAGCATCCCCTGATGCATCACCAGCACTCTGTCTGCCAGTCCGGGAAACTCATCGAGATCGCTTGAGATCATCAGCACCGCCACGTTTTGCGCCGCCACGCTTTTGAGCAGCGCATAGATATCCGCCCGCGCGGACACGTCCACGCCACGCGTCGGCTCATCGACGATCAGCAGCAGCGGGTTGGCCTCCAGACAGCGCGCCAGCAGCACCTTCTGCTGATTGCCGCCGGAGAGCGTACGCACGATTTGATCCGCATGGTTAAGTTTGATCCCCAGCGCCCGGTGATAGCGCTCCACCACCGCGGCCTCACGCTGGCGCTGTTGCCACAGCGAAGGCTCATTTAGCGCCACCGTGTTCCAGCGCACAGGCGCATCCAGAAACAGTCCGGAGACCTGACGATCCTCCGGCAGATAGACCAGACCTTTATCCAGACGGGCGTAGATCGGATCGCGGGTGATCTCCTGATTCTCCAGCCAGACGCGTCCGCCGCGAGCGGGCCGCAGGCCGTACAGCGTCTCCGCAAATTCGGTACGCCCGGAGCCGACCAGCCCGGCCAGCCCGACGATCTCGCCGGCGTAGATCTCAAGGTTGAGATCGATAAAGCCCTCTCCGGTGAGATCCTCCACCCGCAGCACCGGAAAATCCTGCGGCTGGGTGCGTCGGTTGCCCGGCAGCGCCAGCCACAGTTTTTGCGCGTCGCTTAACGCTTTTTCACGGCTGACCGGGGTCATGGCCGCAATCAGGGCATTATCGTCAAACTGCGCCGTTTCGCCGCTGAGCACGACCGCGCCATCGCGCATTACCGAAACGTGGCTCGAAAGCATGCGGATCTCCGGCAGCTTATGCGAGATAAAGACAATCCCGACGCCAAGCGCCTGCAGGGCATGGATCTGGCTGAACAGCCGCTCGGTTTCACCGGGCGTCAGCGAGGCGGTGGGCTCATCAAGGATCAGGATCCTGGCGTTACGCATCAGCCCGCGCAGGATCTCCACCATTTGTTGATCTGCCACTTCCAGGGTGCTGGCGCTCGCGTCAAGATTAAGCTGGCACTGCAGTTGCTCCAGTTTCTCCGCCAGCCGTGACGGCAAATTGCCGTCGCGCGGCAGGCGAAACAGAATATTTTCACGCACCGTCAGGTTGGGAAACAGCAGCGGCTCCTGCGGCACCAGGTAGATCCCCAGCCGGTGCGCCTGCCCCGGGCTGAGCCGTGCAAATGGCTGGCCGGCGACCGAAAGTTCACCGCTGTCCGGCGTTTCCACGCCGGCGATGATTTTCATCAGCGTCGATTTTCCCGCGCCGTTGCCGCCCATCAGCGCATGCACCTGGCCCGCCAGCAGCGTGAAATCAATACCTTTTAACACCGGTACGCCGGAGAACTGTTTGCTGATATCGCGTGCTTCGATAAGGGGTATCATCATCAGGCCGCCATTGAACAAATGATTTTTGAAATTAATAATGTTCAAAAGCGTAGACGGTGAACTATATTTACAACCGTGCAGAGATCACAGTTTTATCGATTAAGATCCAGATAAACCAGAAACAATCTAAAAGATCTATTTTGTCGCGTGGCTCACACTTTCCTTCTGCGCGGCGACGAACATATGATCTAAATTTTTATAAGAGTTCAATTATGAGCGATAAACGCATTGCGGAAGAGGGTCGGTTTGCCGGCCTGGCACTGGCAGAAGAGGAGCTGGTGGCGCGCGTCGCATGGTGTTACTACCACGACGGCCTCACCCAGAACGACATTGGTGAACGGCTGGGGCTGCCACGTCTGAAGATCTCCCGGCTGCTGGAAAAAGGCCGCCAGTCCGGGGTGATCCGCGTGCAGATCAACTCGCGTTACGAGGGGTGTCTGGCGCTGGAAACCGAGCTGCAGCAGCGCTTTGGCTTACGGCTGGCTCGCGTGCTCCCGGCCCTGAATACGCCGCCGATGAACGTCCGGCTGGGTATTGGCGCGGCGCAGTCGCTGATGGGCGTACTGGGGCCTGGCCAACTGCTGGCCGTCGGGTTCGGCGAAACCACCATGAGCTGCCTGCAGCACCTGAGTGGTTTTATCAGCTCGCAGCAGATCCGCATGGTGACGCTCTCCGGCGGCGTGGGCCCGTATATGACCGGCATCGGCCAGCTTGATGCGGCCTGCAGCGTCAGCATGATCCCGGCGCCGCTGCGGGTATCGTCGGCGGAAGTGGCCGGGATCTTAAAACGGGAAACCAGCGTGCGCGACGTGATCCTCGCCGCTACCGCCGCCGATGTGGCGGTAGTGGGAATAGGCTCCGTTAACCAGCGTCGCGACGCCACCATTTTGCGATCCGGCTATATCAGCGAAGGTGAACAGCTGATGTACGCCCGTAAAGGTGCGGTAGGCGACATCCTCGGCTATTTCCTCAATGCCGCCGGTGAGTGTGTAGAGGAGCTGGAGATCCACCGTGAACTGCTGGGCGTCACGCTCGACGAACTGGCGCAGCTGCCCACCATCGTCGGCGTCGCCGGGGGTGAAGAGAAAGCCGATGCGATTTATGCCGCACTCAAGGGTCGCCGTATCAATGGCCTGGTGACGGAAGAGACCACAGCCCGCGCGGTGCTGGCTCTGGCGCAATAGCGCCGGGCGCCGCGCAATATTAGCGAGGCGCAAGTCATGAGTTACCTTTTAGCGTTAGATGCAGGGACGGGAAGCGTTCGCGCCGTGATTTTTGATCTTCACGGTAACCAGATAGCCGTCGGTCAGGCGGAGTGGAAACACCTGAGCGTGGAGAATGTGCCAGGCTCGATGGAGTTTGACCTCGACACCAACTGGCGTCTGGCCTGCCACTGTATTCAGCAGGCGCTCGAACGCGCCCGCCTGAGCGCGGCGGATATCCAGTCCGTCGCCTGCTGCTCCATGCGCGAGGGCATTGTGCTGTACGACCGCAACGGCGACGCTATCTGGGCCTGCGCCAACGTCGACGCCCGCGCCAGCCGCGAGGTCGCCGAACTCAAAGAGATCCATGACGACCGTTTTGAATCCGAGGTGTACGAAGTTTCCGGCCAGACGCTGGCCCTCTCCGCGATGCCGCGCCTGCTGTGGCTGGCGCACCACCGCCCGGACATCTACCGCCAGGCGGCCACCATCACCATGATCAGCGACTGGCTGGCGGCGAAGCTCTCCGGCGAGCTGGCCGTTGACCCTTCCAACGCCGGCACGACCGGCATGCTCGATCTATTCAGCCGCGACTGGCGTCCGGCGCTGCTGGACATGGCGGGGCTGCGCGCCGATATTCTCTCTCCGGTAAAAGAGACCGGTACCGTGCTGGGTGCCGTCACCAGAGACGCGGCGCAGCAAAGCGGGCTGCGCGAAGGCACGCCGGTGGTGATGGGCGGCGGCGACGTACAGCTGGGGTGTCTGGGGCTTGGCGTGGTCCGCGCCGGGCAGACCGCTGTGCTGGGTGGGACCTTCTGGCAGCAGGTGGTAAACCTGCCGCAGGTGCGCACCGATCCGGAGATGAACATTCGCGTCAACCCGCACGTTATCCCGGGCATGGCGCAGGCGGAGTCGATCAGCTTCTTCACCGGGCTGACCATGCGCTGGTTCCGCGACGCCTTTTGCGCCGAGGAGAAGCTGATTGCGGAACGCATGGGAATGGACACCTACTCGTTGCTGGAAGAGATGGCCAGCCGCGTGCCGGCAGGCTCGCACGGGGTGATGCCGATCTTCTCCGACGCGATGCACTTCAGCCAGTGGTATCACGCCGCGCCGTCGTTTATCAACCTCTCCATCGACCCGGAAAAGTGCAACAAAGCCACGCTGTTCCGCGCGCTGGAAGAGAATGCGGCGATTGTCTCAGCCTGCAACCTGGCGCAGATTTCACGCTTCTCCGGCGTGCAGTTTGACGGCCTGGTGTTTGCCGGCGGCGGCGCCAAAGGGGCGCTGTGGAGCCAGATCCTGAGCGACGTGACCGGCCTGCCGGTCCGCGTCCCGGAAGTGAAAGAGGCAACCGCTCTGGGCTGCGCTATCGCCGCCGGTGCGGGTGCGGGCCTGTTTGCCGATATGGCCTCGACCGGCGAGCGGCTGGTGAAGTGGAGCCGGGAGTTTACGCCGGACCCGCAACACCGCGAGCTGTATGACGGCATGATGCAGAAATGGCAGGCAGTCTATGCCGACCAGCTCGGGCTGGTGGACAGCGGGCTGACCACCTCAATGTGGCAGGCCCCCGGACTGGTGCGCACCGCGCGCGCCGCAGGCGCACAGTAACCCTGTCTGGCGCGGCGCTTATC